>JAICUS010000205.1 GCA_025935735.1 Solirubrobacteraceae bacterium
AACCCACATGCTCCACAAGCTTCGCCAGCGCGCCCAGGACGAGAAGGGCTTCACCCTGATCGAGCTCCTGGTCGTCATCCTGATCATCGGCATCCTCGCCGCCATCGCCCTGCCCGCGTTCCTGAACCAGCGTGAGAAGGCGCAGGACTCGGCGGCCAAGAGCGACGTCCGCACCGCGCAGACCGCGATCGAGACGTACTACACCGACCATCAGTCCTACACGGGCGCCGTGAGCGACCCGACCGGCGCCAATGCCAGCAGCCTCGAGAACATCGAGCCGGCGCTGAAGAACGCCAACGCCCTGGTCGTCACCCCGAACGGCGCCGGCGACGGCTACACGATCAGCGTGACCTCGAAGGGCACCGACGGCACGAAGTTCTCGATCACCAACACCGCCGGCAGCGTGTCCCGCGGGTGCGACAAGCCCGGCAAGGGCGGCTGCCCCAGCGACAGCAAGTGGTAGTCACCGCTCGCTGACTGCACCTCTCGCGAAGCGGGCCTTCGGGCCCGCTTCGCTCGTTAACACCCCCTCAAGCCGTCACCCGTGCGTGCCGATAGGAGTCCCGTGTTCCGCAAGAAGCGTTCCTCCCAGCCCAGCGTCGTCGGGCTCGAGCTCGACGCCGGCCATGTGGCCGCCGCCGAGGTCACCGTCGACGGCTCCCTCTCCCTGACGCGCGGCGCAATCGCCGAGCTGCGTCCCGGCATCGTGCGCGACGGCGAGGTCGTCGACCCGATCGGCCTCGCCGAGGCCCTGAAGGCGCTCTTCGCCGAGCACGAGCTGCCCAAGCGGGTCCGCCTCGGCATCGCCCACCAGCGCATCGTCGTGCGCACGCTCGACCTGCCCAGCGTGATCGAGGACCCGAAGGCGCTGTCCGCCGCCGTGCGGGTCGCCGCCCCCGACCACATCCCGATGCCGATGGAGGAGGCCGTCCTCGACTTCCACCCGCTCGGCGTCGTGCAGGGGCCGGGCGGAGGCCTGCGCTCGCGCGTGGTCGTCGTGGCCGTCCGCCGGGAGATGGTCGAGCGCGCCGCCGCCGCCGTCCAGGGCGCCGGCCTGGAGATCGAGGGCATCGACCTGTCGGCCTTCGGCATGGTCCGCGCGCTGGCGTCCGAGCACGAGGGCGCGGTCCTCTATGTCAACGTCGCGGGCCTCACCAACGTGGCCGTGGCCAACGGGGACGGCTGCCTGTTCACGCGCGCCGCCGCGGGCGGCACCGAGGCGATCGCCCACAAGCTCGCCGAGAAGCGCGGCCTGACGCTCGAGCACGCCCGCCAGTGGATGGGCCACGTCGGGCTCGTCGCCGAGCTGGAGGGCATCGAGGGCGACCTCGACCTGGTCTCCGCCACGCGCGCCGCGCTGGAGGACGGGGTGCTCGACCTCGCGGACAGCATCCGCAACTCGCTGAACTTCTACCGCACGCAGGACAGCTCCGAGCCCGTCGAGGTCGGCGTCGTCACCGGCACCGCCGTGACGATCCCCGGCTTCATCGAGAAGCTGTCCGAGCACCTGCGCCTCCCGCTGGAGGCCCGCACCGTCGCGGCGGACGTCCAGGACGACGCCGGCCGCCTGACCGTCGCCGCCGGCCTGGCCGTCGCCGAGCGCCCGTAGCGGGCGCACGGCATCCGCCGCCCGTGTCCGCCACACTGATCGCCCGATGAGCGTCGGTGTGGCGGCCGCGGTGGCGGCGATCTTCGGGGCGATCGTCGGCTCCTTCCTCAACGTGGTGGCCTACCGGCTGCCGCGCAAGGAGTCCCTGCTGCACCCCGGCTCGCGCTGCCCGCGGTGCGAGACGCCGATCAAGCCCTACGACAACGTGCCCATCCTGGGCTGGCTGTGGCTGCGCGGCCGCTGCCGGGCCTGCGGGGCGCCGATCTCCTGGCGCTATCCCGCCGTGGAGGCGGTCAGCGCGCTGCTGTGCGCGCTGTGCGTGGTGCGCTTCGGCGCCGACAGCGACGTCTGGCTGCCGCTCGTCTTCGTCCTGCTGCTGATCCCGATCACGCTGATCGACCTCGAGTTCACGATCATCCCGAACTCGCTCACGCTGATCGGCGCGGTGGCGGCGATCGCGCTCACCGCCGCGTTCGACTCCGGCCACCTCGTGGCGCACCTGATCGCCGGCGCGGCCGCCGGCGGGTTCTTCCTGATCGCGGCGATCGTCTACCCGGCCGGGATGGGCATGGGGGACGTCAAGCTCGCCGGGGTCATGGGACTCGTGCTCGGCCGCGCGGTCGTGCCGGCGATCTTCGCCGCGCTGCTGCTCGGCACGATCGTCGGGACGGGCGTGATGGCCCGCTACGGGGTGCGCGAAGGGCGCAAGAAGGGCATCCCCTTCGGCCCCTGGCTGGCCGCCGGGAGCCTCGTCGGGCTGTTCGCCGGCGACGCGCTCGTCGACTGGTACCTCGACACCTTCGCCGGCTGAGCGCGGCCCCCTGGGGTCGCGGCCCCAGCCGCCTCAAGGCGCCCATGGGGGGTGCCGATATCTGGGGACGTGAGAGCCGTCAACCTCCTTCCCCCCGACCTGCGCGGCGCCTCGAAGACGACCGCCGAGCTCAGTGTGGCCTCGGAGGCGTCCGGCGGCGCAGGTCCGTTCGTCGTCCTCGGCGTGCTCGCCGCCTGCGTGGCCGGCGTCGCCGGCTACGTGCTGGCCGGCAACACGGTCAAGCAGCGCCAGGCCGAGCTCGCCGACGTCACCGCTCGCCAGCAGGCGATCGCCGGCCAGGTGGCCGCGCTGAAGCCCTATGCCGACTTCGACGCCAAGGCGAAGTCCCGCGTGCAGACCGTGCGCGACATCGCCGATTCCCGCTTCGATTGGCAGACCGCCCTCGTCGACCTGTCGCGCGTCATCCCGGCGAACGTCACGCTCAAGGGCCTCACCGGCGACGTGAGCGCCGACACGGGCGCGAGCGACGGCTCGCTGCGCGGCGCCATCGCCGCCCCGGCGATCACGCTCCAGGGCTGCGCGCCGGACCAGACCGACGTCGCCCGCCTGATGGCGCGCCTGCATGGCGTCGACGGCGTCACCCGGGTGTCGCTCAGCAAGTCCGACAACGTCAAGGTCGACGGCACGAGCTCGACCGGGACCGAGGCCCAGCGCCGCAACGCGGCGCCGTGCGGCACCGGCGCCCACCCGAACTTCGAGATCGTCGCGTTCTTCGAGCACGCGTCGGCCGCGGTCTCCGCGCCGCCGGCCGGCAGCTCGGCGGCGACGGCGGCGGCCACGCCGACCGCCACCCCGACGCCGACGGCCACGCCGTCGGGCACGTCCGCGACCACCACGAGCAGCCAGGGAGCGACCCCGTGAGCCGCAACATCCGGATCCTCCTCGTCGCCGCGATCGCGTTCGCCGCGGTCGGCGGCTACTGGAAGCTCGTGCTGGCGCCCAAGCGTGTCGAGGCGGCCGACCTGGGCAAGCAGGTCAACGCCCAGAAGGCGCAACTGGCCCAGTCGCAGAGCCTGCTGGCCACCTACAAGGGTGCCCAGAGCGCCTACAAGGCCAACTACGCGACCGTCGTGCGTCTCGGCAAGGCCGTGCCGGCCGACGACGACACGCGCTCGCTGGTGGTCCAGCTGGACGCCGCGGCCAACCGCAGCAACACCGCCTTCGACAACATCGACGTGACCGCCGCGGCGGGCGCGGGCAACCAGACCAGCGCGGCGAGCACCACGGGCACGACCGTCGCCCCGGGCGCCGTCAGCACCGGCTCCTACTCGGTGATGCCGTTCTCGCTGGCGTTCAATGGCGACTTCAGCACGCTCGAGAACTTCCTCGGGCGCCTGCAGCGCTTCGTCACCCTCAAGGGCGACAAGATCGTCGTCAACGGCCGCCTGATGCGGGTGGAGAGCATCAATCTCCAGCCCGGCGACAAGGGCTGGCCGGGCCTGAACGCCGTGGTCACCGCGAGCTCGTACATCGTCCCCGGCGACCTTGCCGCGGAGCCCGCGCCGTCCCAGACGCCTTCCACCAACACCACGACGACCACCGCCGCCGCGGCCGATCAGCCGGGGAGCCTCCGATGAATGTCCTGACGCAAACCTGGCGCCAGCTCGTCCGGCGCCGCCTCTGGCCCGTGGCGCTGCTGCTGGTCGCGGCCCTGGTGGCCGTGCCGGTGGTGCTCGCCAAGCCCGCGACGCTTCCGCCCACCGCGGCGCCGGCGACCGCGGCCGCCCCGGTGGCGACGCCGGCGCAGTCCTTCGTCAAGCTGGCCGGCGACGACGAGCCCGCGAAGCGCCGCCGGGTCCTCGGCGCGCCCAAGGACCCGTTCGAGCCGGCTCCGCTGCCCAAGGTCAAGCACCACAAGAAGGCGGCGAAGGCCGCGGAGGCGACGCCGACCCCGACGGCGACCCCGGCGGACTCGTCCGGCTCGGCGGCCGGCACCGGCGGCGCCCTTCCGGTCGCGCCGGTGGCCACGGCCACGCCGGCCCCGGTCAAGCGCATCCTGCCGAACTCGGTCGACGTGCGCTTCGGCGCGGTCAGCGGCGATCTGGCCAAGTCGACGCTGCAGCGCGACGACACCCTGCCCGCGTCCTCGCCCCTGATCGTCTTCATGGGCCTGCACAAGGGCGGCAAGGTGGCGGAGTTCATGCTCACCGGCGACGTGACCGCCGAGGGCGACGGCTCCTGCTCGCCGAGCACGCAGGGGTGCGAGACGCTGCGGCTGCACGAGGGCGAGACCGAGTTCCTCACGTTCTCCGGCACGGCCCACGACGGCCAGTACGAGCTGGACGTCAAGGACCTGCACCCCTCCTCGTAACACCTCGCGGCGGGAGCCGATGACGCGCGGCGGGCCGATTCGGCCCGCCGTCGCTCGTTAAGTGACCACCTCCGGAATCTGACGGGTTCCCGCGGGCCCCCGCCGCCTCTGCCGGCACCCGCCGGGCCCACACGTGCCACCAGCATGCTCGTGCCCGCCGTGCGCCGGCAGAGACGACGGTTGCCGCCGCCGGCGACCCGCCATGTTCGCGGAGGTGGCCACTAAGGTGCTCGGCGTGCCGCTGCACGTCGTCACCGCGGGCGAGTCCCACGGCCCTGGCCTGACCTGCGTGGTCGAGGGCCTGCCCGCCGGGCTGGAGCTCGACCAGGCGGCGATCGACGCCGACATGGCTCGCCGCCAGCTCGGCCATGGCCGCGGCGGGCGGATGAAGATCGAGAAGGACTCCGCCCAGGTCACCGCGGGCGTGCGCCACGGGCGGACGCTGGGCGGGCCGGTGGCGCTGCAGGTGGCCAACCGCGACTACGCCAACTGGGAGGAGCGGATGAACCCCTGGCCGGTGGAGGCCGAGGTGCCCGAGGTGCACCTCCCGCGCCCCGGCCACGCCGACCTCGCGGGCGTGCAGAAGTTCGGCTTCTCCGACGTGCGCAACGTGCTCGAGCGGGCGTCGGCGCGCGAGACCGCCGCGCGGGTGGCCGGCGGCGCGCTGGCCAGGGCGCTGCTGCGGGCGCTGGGCGTGGAGGTCGTCTCCCACGTCACCCAGATCGGCTCGGTGCGGGCGCCGGAGCGCGACGGGCTCGCGCTCGCGGACTTCGAGGGCGTCGACGACTCGCCGGTCCGCTGCCTGGACGTGGACGCCTCGCGGGCGATGGTCGAGGAGATCAACGTCCTGCGCAAGCGCAACGAGTCGATCGGCGGGATCTTCGAGCTGCGGGCGTTCGGGCTCGTCCCCGGGCTGGGCTCGCACGTGTCCTGGGAGCAGCGGCTCGACGGCCGGATCGGGATGGCGCTGCTGTCGATCCAGGCGGCCAAGGGCGTGGGGCTGGGCGACGGGTTCGACCTGGCCGGCCGCCCGGGCTCCGAGGCCCACGACGAGATCTTCTACTCCGAGGAGCGGGGCTACTATCGCGAGACGAACCGCTCCGGCGGGCTGGAGGGCGGGATGACCACCGGCGAGCCGCTGGTCGCCCGCGTGGCGATGAAGCCGATCCCCACGCTGACCAAGCCGCTGCGCTCGGTCGACATCGCCACCCGCGAGCCCGCCCAGGCCCTGCGCGAGCGCACCGACTCCTGCGTCGTGCCCGCGGCGGGCGTGGTGGGAGAGGCGATGCTGGCCATCGTGCTGGCCGGCGCCTACCGCGACAAGTTCGGCGGCGACCACATCGACGACGTGCGGGCGTCTCTGCGCGCGTACATGGATCGCATCGGGTGGAAACCGCGCTCGTCTTCATAGGCTTCATGGGCGCCGGCAAGACGACCGGCGCCCGGGCGGCCGCGGCGGCGCTGGGCGTGCGCGCGCTGGACACCGACCGCGAGCTCGAGCAGCGGCTCGGCACGACGATCGAGGACTACTTCGCCTCGCACGGCGAGCGGGCGTTTCGTGAGGCCGAGGAGGATCTGGTCGCCGAGGTGCTGGAGGCGCCGCCCGCGCCGGTCATCTCCCTGGGCGGCGGCTCGATCGGCTCCGCCCGGGTGCGGGAGCTGCTGGCGAAGCACACCGTTGTCATGCTCGACGTGGACGAGGACACGGCCTGGCGGCGCGCCGGCGGCAAGCGCCGGCCGCTGGCGCGCGACCGCGAGCGCTTCGCCGCCCTGCACGCCGAGCGCGCGCCGCTGTATGAGTCGCTGGCCGACGCCGTGCTGCTCGACGGCGGCGCGGAGACCGTGCGGCGCGCCGCGGGCGCGCTGCGCGAGATCCCGGCGGGCGTGAAGGTGCTGTGGGCGGTGGCCGGCACGGCGCAGTACCCCGTCTACGTGGGCGACGTGCTCGACGGCCGCTTCTGGCCGCTCGCCGGCCGGCGCTTCGCCGTCACCGACGAGACGGTGGCGCGGCTGCACGCCCTGCCCGGGGCCGAGGCGACGCTTACCATGCCGCCGGGCGAGGCGGCCAAGACGCTGGCCACGGCGGAGCGGCTGCTGCGCGCGCTCGCCGCGGCCGGGATGGACCACGACGATCACGTGGCGGCGGTCGGCGGCGGCGTGGTGGGTGACGTGGCCGGCTTCTGCGCGGCCGTCTACCAGCGCGGCGTGGGCGTCGTGCAGGTCCCGACGACGCTCGTGGCCCAGGTCGACTCCGCGTACGGCGGCAAGACCGGCGTCGACCTGCCGGAGGGCAAGAACTACGTCGGCGCCTACCACCAGCCGCGCGCCGTCCTGGCCGACCCGCGCACGCTGGCCACGCTGCCGGAGGCCGAGCTGGCCGCCGGCTGGGCCGAGGTCGTCAAGACCGCGCTGATCGCCGGCGGGCCGCTGTGGGCGCGGGTGCGCCGGGGCGACGCGGCGGTCGACCGCGACCTCGTGCTGGCCTGCGCGCGCACCAAGCTCGCCGTGGTGGCGACCGACGAGCGCGACTCCGGCCGCCGCCAGGTGCTCAACCTCGGCCACACCGTCGGGCACGCGATCGAGACGGCGACGGGCTACGCGCGCTACCGCCACGGCGAGGCGGTCGGCCTCGGCCTGCTGGCCGCGCTCACGCTGTCCGGCCAGCCGGAGCTGCGCGGCGAGGTGGCCGAGCTGCTGGCCGCCCGGGGGTTGCCGACGACCCTGGATCGCGCGGTCGACCGCGACGCGGTGCTCGCCGCAGTCCAGCGCGACAAGAAGCGCCGCGGCGGGCGCGTCGGCTTCGTCATCGTCGAGGCGCCGGGCGACGTGCGCACCGGCGTCCCGGTGGCCGAGGGCGACGTGCGCGCCGCCCTGGAAGGATTGCGCTGACTTGAATAACCGGGTGGCGGTCCTGCACGGGGTCAACCTGAACACGCTCGGGCGCCGGCCGGCCGAGCACTACGGCACGCTCACGCTGCCGGAGCTCGAGCGCGTCGTCGGCCGCTTCGCGCGCGAGCTGTCGCTGGAGGCGATGTTCTTCCAGACCAACCACGAGGGCGAGTTCGTCGAGGAGCTGCACAAGGCCCGCGAGTACGCCGACGGGCTCGTGCTCAACCCGGGGGCCTGGACGCACTACGCGTGGGCGCTGCGCGACGCGCTCGAGGTGGCCGGGCTGCCGGCCGTGGAGGTGCACCTGTCCGACGTCGACGCGCGCGAGCCGTTCCGGCGCGTCTCGGTGCTCCAGGACGTCGTGCTGGGCCGCGTGTCCGGGCAGGGCGTCGACGGCTACCGAACGGCGCTGGAGCAGCTCAAGGCGGCGCTGGCGTGAGCCGGGCCGAGCGCGTGTCCAAGCGGCTGGCCGCGCAGGGCCTCGACGCCCTGCTGGTCACCGGCGCGGCGAACCTGCGCTACCTGACCGGGTTCACGGGCTCCAACGGCTACGCGGTCGTCGGTCCGGGGATCCGCCGCTTCGTCACCGACTTCCGCTACGTCGAGCGGGCGCGCACCGAGGTCCCGGACTTCGACCGCGAGCAGGGGCCGCCGCAGATCCTCGGCGCGCTGGCCGAGGGCTGGCCGGACGGGCCGGTGCGGCTCGGCTTCGACGACGAGGACGTGTCGGTGCGCACGCACGGCCGGCTGGCCGAGCTGCTGCCCGGCCGGGTCGAGCTGGTGGCGGCGAGCGGCGTGGTGGAGGCCGAGCGCGCGGTCAAGGAGCCCGGCGAGCTGGCGCGCATCCGCGCCGCGGCCGAGCTGGCCGACGACGTCTACGACTGGCTGCTGGAGTGGGGGATCGCCGGCCGCACCGAGCACGAGGTGGCGGTCGCGCTCGAGCACCGGATGCGGCTGCGCGGCGCGAGCGGCCCGAGCTTCCCGTCGATCGTGGCCTCCGGCGAGCAGGGCGCGCTCCCGCACGCCGAGCCGCGCGACGTGCCGATCCCGCGCGACGTGCTGGTCACGCTCGACATCGGCGCCCGGCTGGACGGCTACTGCTCGGACTGCACGCGCACCTGGGCGACGGGCGCGGTGGACGACGAGCTGCGCGACGTCTACGCGCTCGTCCTGCGCGCCCAGCTCTCCGCGCTGGCCGCGGTGCGGCCCGGCCCCACCGGCCGCGAGGTCGACGCGGTGGCCCGCGACCTGATCGCCGCGGCCGGCCACGGCGACCGCTTCGGCCACGGGCTCGGCCACGGGGTCGGCCTCGAGGTCCACGAGGCGCCGCGGCTGTCACGCAACGGCGCCGAGGCGCGGCTGGAGGCCGGCAACGTCGTGACGGTCGAGCCGGGCGTCTATCTGCCGGGCCGCGGCGGCGTGCGGATCGAGGACCTCGTGGCGGTCACCGCCGACGGCTGCGAGGTCATCTCACGTACGCCGAAAGACCTCCAGATCGTGGCTTAGGGTCCTCACCCCAGGCCCCGCGGCTCAAGAGCGCACGGCGGGCGGTCGATATTCGGGGCGATGGAGACCCGATCCCGCACCCGTTATCTGCTGCGCGGCGCCGCCGTCCTGGCCGCGCTCGGCGCGCTGACCGTGCCCGCCACGGCGGGCGCGGCCGTGAAGGCCCCCGTGATCAAGAAGGTCACGCCCAAGAG
>JAICUS010000657.1 GCA_025935735.1 Solirubrobacteraceae bacterium
GCCTCGTCCTCGTCGACCTGCTTCTCGGCCTTCTCGATGAACGACAGGACGTCGCCCATGCCGAGGATCCGCTGCGCCATCCGGTCCGGGTGGAAGGCCTCGAAGTCGCCGAGCTTCTCGCCCGTGGACGCGAACAGGATCGGCTTGCCGGTGACCGCCTTGACCGACAGCGCCGCGCCGCCGCGGGCGTCGCCGTCGAGCTTGGACAGCACGACGCCGTCGAACTGGGCGACCTCGGCGAACTGCTCGGCCACGTTGACCGCGTCCTGGCCGGTCATGGCGTCGACCACGAGCAGGACGACGTGCGGGCGGACGCGCTGCTTGATGTCGGCGAGCTCCTGCATCAGCGCCTGGTCGATGTGCAGGCGGCCGGAGGTGTCGACGATCAGCACGTCCTTGCCGTCGCGCTTGGCCTGGTCGAGCGCCCAGCCGGCGATGTCGACCGGGTTGCGGTCGGTCCCCTGCTCGTAGACCGTGGCGCCGGCCTGGCCGCCCACCTTGACCAGCTGCTCGACCGCCGCCGGGCGGTAGACGTCGCAGGCCGCGACCGCCACCGAGGAGTTGTTCTGCTCCTTGAGCAGCTTGGCCAGCTTGGCCGTGGCGGTCGTCTTGCCCGAGCCCTGCAGGCCGGCCATGAGGATCACCGTGGGCGGGCGCGGCGAGAACGTGATCCCCGCCGACTGGCCGCCCATCAGCGACGTCAGCTCCTCGTTGACGATCTTGACGACCGTCTGGCCGGGGTTGAGCTGCCTGGCGACGTCCGCGCCCAGCGCCCGCTCCTTGACCGTCGAGGTGAACTGCTTGACGACCTTGAAGTTGACGTCCGCTTCCAGCAGGGCGAGGCGGATCTCGCGCATCGCCTTGTTGATGTCGTCCTCGGTCAGCGCGCCGCGCTGGCGCACCCCCGCGAGGGTCCCCTGGAGCTTCTCCGACAGCGAGTCGAACACTAGGGAAGACTCTAGTCCGTGGAGCTCGACCTTCTCGTCATCGGCTCGGGCCCGGGTGGGCAGCGAGCCGCCATCCAGGCCGCCAAGCTGGGCAAGCGCGTGGCCGTCGCGGAACGCCGCAACCGGCTGGGCGGCGTGTCCATCCATACGGGCACGATCCCCTCCAAGACGCTGCGCCAGGCGGTGCTCGAGCAGATCGCCACGCGGCCGCTCGACGTCCTCGATCCGACCCGGGTGGAGGACACCGAGCGCGAGGCCATCCAGCAGCTGCTCGACCGTGCCGGGGCCGTCGTGGCGGCCGAGACGGCGATCACCCGCGAGCAGTTCCGGCGCAACCGGGTCGGCCTGCTGCCCGGCAACGCGCGCTTCGTGGACGACCACACGGTCTCGATCGAGGGCGAGGACGAGCTCGTCCACGCGTCCCGGATCGTCATCGCCGTGGGGACCCGGCCGGCGCGCCCGCCGTCGGTGGAGTTCGACGACCGCACGATCATCGACTCCGACGGGCTGCTGAAGCTCGAGAGCCGCGTCCCGCGCTCGATGACCGTCGTCGGCGCCGGCGTGATCGGCGTCGAGTACGCGTCGATGTTCGGCGCGCTCGGCTCCAAGGTGACGGTGGTCGACCAGCGCGAGCGCGTCCTTGCCTGGCTGGACGGCGAGATCGGCGAGGCGTTCCAGTACCTGCTGCGGCGCAACAACGTGACCTTCCGGCTGCGTGAGAAGGTCGACGCGGTGGAGGCGCTGCCGGAGCGGGGCGCGCGGCTGAAGCTGGCTTCCGGGAAGGAGATCGTCTCCGAGACGGTCTTGTACGCCACCGGCCGGCAGGGCGACACGGCGGACATCGGGCTCGAGAAGACCGGGCTGGAGACCGACAAGCGCGGCCGGATCAAGGTCGACGAGTGCTACCGCACGGCGGTCGCGCACATCTTCGCGGTGGGCGACTGCGCCGGCGGCGCCGGGCTGGCGGCGACGGCGATGGAGCAGGGCCGGATCGCCGCACTGCACGCGTTCGAGGAGCCGGTGAGCGAGCTGCCGCACCTGATCCCCGCGGGCGTCTACGCGATCCCGGAGCTGGCGATGGTGGGCAAGACCGAGGAGGAGCTGACCGACGCCGCGGTCCCCTACGTGCCGGGCATCGCCCGCTGGAGCGAGCTGGCGCGCGGCGTGATCACCGGCGACCGCGACGGGCTGCTGAAGCTGCTGGTCTCCACCGAGGACCGGCGGCTGCTCGGCGTCCACGTGCTCGGGACGGGCGCGACCGACCTCGTGCACATCGGCCAGGCGGTCATGGCGTCGGGCTCCGAGGGGCTCGACTTCCTGGTCACCGCGGTGTTCAACTACCCGACGTTCGCCGAGTCCTACAAGGTGGCGGCGCTGGACGCCGCCAACCGGATCCGGGCGATGGACGCCTTCGGTTAGCGCAGCGGCTTGGGCTGCAGGCCGTGCGGCACGGCGTTCGGGTGGGCGACGCGGTCGGTGCCGGGGTCGTAGTAGCGGATCGGGAACGCGTTGAAGAGCCGGGCGCCGGCGGGGTTGAAGACCGGGCGGCGGTTGGGGTCCTGCGCGCCGCGGCCGACGTCCAGCGGCGCGCCGTTCTGGTCGTAGAGGCGGACGTCGTGCAGCAGCCGGCCGCGCGCGTCGTACGGGTAGACGTTCGTGACCGCGACGCCGGACGCCGTCAGGCCCGCCTGCCGCGCCGGCTCGGCGGTCGCGTACACGATCTGCGTGGCGCGGCCGCGGATGTCGTTCACCTGGCCGGGGACGAGCGCGAGGCAGGCCACGAGCGCCAGGTCGGCGGCGACGCGCAGCGGGCGCAGGGGAAGCGCGCGGCGGCGGCCGGCGAGGCCGATGGCGATGGAGGCGGCGAACGGGAGGGCGCAGATGAGGACGTCGAGCCCCGGGTGGCCGATGAGCCGCGGGAGGATGCCTCCGTAGGTGCTCTGGACGCCGGTGGTCAGCAGCATCAGCAGCAGGGCGGCGCGGGCGACCCACCAGATCGGGGCGAGCTCCCGTGCGACGGGGAGCGCCGCCCGGGTGCGCGGGTCGCGCTTCAGGCGCTGCCACAGCGGCTCCCGCGGCGGTGCCTGGCGGGGAGCCGCGGGCGGCAGGCCGGCGGACGCGCGCAGCTCGGCGGCGAACCGCGCCGGGCTGCCGAGCCGCGC
>JAICUS010000142.1 GCA_025935735.1 Solirubrobacteraceae bacterium
GGTCATCGCCAGGATGGTCGTCTCGGAGTACGGCTTCCCGCGGCCGCGGCGGCGGCCGATGCGGCCCTGCCCGACGCCGTCGAGCCACTGCTCGGCAAGGCTCTCGAAGGTGGGGCCGCGGGCGGCGAGCTCGCGCAGGTGCTCGCTGCCGGCGTCGGCCGCGGCGAGCCACGCCAGGACCTCAGCTCGCTGCTTGACGACCGGCTTCTGCCACTCGGGCCGGCCGGTGACGGGATTGCGCCGGCGCCCACGCCAGGAAGGCGCGCAGCGGCAGCGTCCGTTGGGGTCGGCGAAGGCAGGGCAGGCCTTCGCGTGGGCGACGTAGACGCCCGGGAAGCGGGTCTTGCGCCAGTTGGCCATACGACCTCTAGCGACGACCCTCAGAAGGTCGCCCCCGGGGGACACCACGGGGGACACAGGGGGACGAGCGAGGGGGTTCGCTGGGGTCCGTTGGGGTCGGACGCCGCGAACCCGGTTCGTGCGAAAGCCCTGCAAATACGCCGAAAGCGGCGAGAGACGGGGATGCCGGAGGAGGGACTCGAACCCCCGACACGCGGATTATGATTCCGCTGCTCTAACCGACTGAGCTACTCCGGCGAAGGCGGCAAAAGAGTAGCGACCGGGGGCGGTCGTGGCGCGCCGGCGGCGGTGGTGGGTCGATCCGGGTGGTGAGCCGGTGGCTCGGGGCTGCCTATGCCGATGGGCCGGCGGTTCCGGCTCGGGCGCAGACCCAGCCCTCGGGCATTCGGCCCGCCTGGATGAAGGCGTGCAGCCCGGCGCCGGCCGCGGCGGAGAGGACGGTGTCGGCCTGCGGGTAGATGATCGGCTCCTCTTTGGCGTTGTGGGCGTCGAGTTGGGTGAGCAGGCGGTGGCAGGTGTCCGCGGTGGTGGCAGCGTCGTCGTCGAGGCGGTTCTCGAGCTCCTCGAGGCTGTCCCAGATCTCGCCGTGCTGGCGCAGCATCACGAAGATCGGGGCGAAGAGGCCGGCGTCGCGCAGCGGCGGGAACAGGTACTCCTCCTCGAGGAATATGTGGCGGCGCAGGGCGTCCATGGCGCGCCGGAGCGGCTCGTGGTCGACCGTGTCGCGGTCGAGGGCCGCGAGGAAGGCGTGGACGCCGGCGTCGATCTCACGGTGCTCGCGCTCCAGCGCGGCGGCGAGGGTGTCGGCCGTCACCTCGCGCTCATTCCCCTACGGTGTTTACACAGCATGACTGTATAAAGCGTACCGCGGCGGCGCCGGCGGGGGGCGCCGCGCCGCCGCGGCACGCAACGGCTCAGTCGCCGTGCAGCTGGGCGGCGCTGTCGAGCGCGACCGTCGCGTGGGCGTAGGCGCCGCCGGCGCGCATCTCCGCGGCCACCCAGATCGCCTCCATGAGCTCGTTCTCGCTCGCGCCCTTGCGCAGGGCGGCCTTGGTGTGGCCGCGGATGCAGTAGGGGCATTGGGTGGTGTGCGCGACGGCGACGGCGATGAGCTGCTTGGTCTTCTCGTCCAGCGCGCCGGCGCTGAAGACCTGGCGGCTGAACGCCTGGAAGGCGTCGTCGATCTCGGGCGCGAGCTCGTGGCGGTGGCGGGCGCTCTCGGCGGTGGCGGGCGGGTATGTCGGTCGGCTCATGCCGGTGCCTCTCGTGGTCGGTGTCTCCCGTCAACGATGACGCACGGGCGCGGCGGCCCTTCAGCCGGCCATCGTGAGGCCGCCGCTGACGCTCAGGACCTGGCCGGTGACGAAGGCCGCGTCGTCGCGGATGAAGTAGGCGACCGCGGCGGCGATCTCGTCGGGCGACGCCAGGCGGCGGCGGGGGGAGGCGGCGATGATGCGGTCGACGACCTTGCCGCCGAACTCGGTGGCGCGGATGGCGTCGAGCATCGGGGTGTCGGTCGGGCCGGGGGAGACGACGTTGACGGTGACGCCGGCTCGGGCGAGCTCTCGGGCGAGCGACTTGGAGAACGCGACGACTCCGCCCTTGGCCGCGGAGTAGACGGCCTCGCCGGTGGAGCCGACGCGGCTCGCGTCGGAGGCGATGTTGACGATCCGGCCGTAGCCGGAGCCGGCGCAGCGCTCGACGATCGCCGGGGAGAAGACGTGAGTGCAGTTCAACACTCCTAAAAGGTTCACGGCGAGCAGGCGCTGCCAGCTCGCCGGGTCCGTCTCCAGGAACGGCTGGAACTCGTCGAAGCCGGCGTTGTTGACCAGGACATCGGCGCCACCGAGCGCGTCGCGTGCGGACGCCAGCGAGGCGTAGTCGGTGACGTCGCACTCGACGGCCGTCCCGCCCAGTGCGGCAGCGACGTCCCGGGCGCGTGCGAGGTCGCGGGCGAGGATCGCGACGGTGAACCCGTCGGCGGCGAGCCGCGAAGCGATCGCGCGTCCGATCCCGGACGACCCGCCGGTGACGACCGCGACCCGCCCGCCGCTCCCGGCGCTCACGCGTCCCGTCCGTTCGGCTCGATCATCACGCGCACGATCGAGCCCGACGGGTGGTGGGCGGCGAGCCGGATCGCGTCGACCGCCGCGGTCAGCGGGAACGTGCGCGAGACGGAGGAGCCGAGGTGGAGCCGGCCGGCGAGCGAGGCGACGGCGCGCAGGTCGTCCATCGAGGAGGCGAACACGCCGACGATGGTCAGCTCGCGGCTGACGATCCCGGTCATGGTCGTCCCCAGCGACAGCGGCTGGTCGCGCACGCCGCCCAGCACCAATCGGCCGCCGCGCCGGAGCATCCGCACGCCCTCGCGCGGCGCGGTGCGGGCGGCGCTGAAGTCGACCACGGCGTCGACCGGACCGAGCGAGCGGCGCACGCGCCGGCCGGCGTCCGCCAGGCCGTGGACCGCCTCGGCGCCCACGGTCCCGACGCGCGCGGCCGCCGCCCGGCTGCGCACGACCGCGGCCAGGCGGGCATCGGGATCCAACGCGCGCGCCAGCGCCAGAACGTGCGTGCCCACGCCGCCCGGGCCGATCACGCACAGCGATCCTCCCTGCGGCAGCTGGGCCGCACGCAGGGCGCGATAGGCGGTCGCGACCGCGTCGGGCAGCAGCGCGGCCTCGGCCGCCGCCAGGCCGGCCACGCCGATCATCCGGCCCGCCGGCCAGACCACCTCCTCGGCCATCCCGCCTGGCACGTGGAACCCGAGCGCGCGGGCGTCCGAGCAGCGGTAGTCGTCGCCGCTCAGGCAGGCCTCGCAGCGGCCGCACGGCGCCATCGGGTGCAGCGCCACCAGGTCGCCCACCGACACGCCGGCAGAGCCGTTGTGCACCTCCTCCACGATCCCCGCGACCTCGTGGCCGGGCCGGATCGGGTAGGTGGCGCCCTTGGGCAGCACCATGCCGTGCAGCGCGTGGACGTCGGTGCCGCACACGCCGCAGGCCAGCACGCGCACGCGGGCGTCGCCGTCCCCGAGCTCCGGCGGCGGCCCCTCCGCCAGGGCGACTGCGCCGGGAGCGAGCTGGACGTAGCGCATCGTCCGCCTCATGGCGCGAGCAGGTGGCGGGCGATGACGAGCTGCTGGATCTCCGCGGTGCCCTCCTCGAACCAGTAGCCGCGCGCGTCGCGGTAGAGCCGCTCGACCGGCGCGGCCTTCGTGTATCCCAGCCCGCCGTGCACGCGCAGCGCCAGGTCGGTGACCCGGCCGACCATCGCCGCGCAGAACAGCTTGGCGGTCGCGGAGCCCGCCGCGCTCGGCGAAACCGCCGCGGCGCGCACGAGCGCCCGGGCGGCCGAGACGTCGGCGTGCATGTCGGCGAGGTGGACCTGGACGGCCTGGCGGTCGCCGATCGGGCGGCCGAAGGTCACCCGCCGGCGGGCGAAGTCCACCGCCTCGTCGAGCGCCCGCTGCGCCGTGCCGACCATGCAGGTCGACAGCGAGACGCGGCTGTAGTCGAGGAAGCTCATCGCCACCTCCAGGCCCGCGCCGACCGGCCCGAGACGACAACCATCGGAGACCGCCATGCCCTCGAAGCGCAGCGTGCGGTGGCCCGTGCCGGCCAGGCCCATCGTGTGCTGTGCGTCCTCGATGACCAGCCCCGGCGTGTCGCGCGGGATCAGGAAGCTGGTCAGCGAGTCGCCGGCGCGGCGGTCGTCGCTGGCGGCGGTGAGCAGGAAGAAGGCGGCCCGGTCGGCGAACGTGATCAGGTGCTTCTCGCCGGTCAGCCGCCACCCGTCGCCTTCCCGCGAAGCGCGCGAGTGCAGGTCGCGCCCGCTGCCGCCCGCGCGCTCGGTCAGAGCGAACGCCACGACCGCCTCGCCCGCCGCCATCCGCCGCACGACCTCGCGCTGCTCCGCGCTGCCGTAGCGGACGATCGGGCGCCAGATCCCGTTCGCCACATGGGTGAGCATGCGGCTCCACGCCGGTCCCATGCCGGCCAGCTCGAGGTACGGCTGGACCTCCACCGCACCCAACCCCAGCCCGCCCAGCTCCGGCGGCACGGTGAGCGCGCACAGCCCGTGCGCGTTGAAGCGGCCGAGCGCGTCCGGGGGGACCGCGTCGGTGGCCTCCGCCTGCTGCGCACTCGCCTCGAGCTCCTGCGTGAACAGCGCCCGGACGGTGGGTAGGTCGGGCGGGGCGGCGAGGATCGCCTCCGGGCCGGGCATGGCCGGGCACCCTAGCCAACCGCGCGCGAGAAGCACGGCCTGACGGCCCGCTCACCGTCGGCCGGCTGACGTCCGCAGAATGTGACCCTCAACCAGAGCGACGACCCGAGGCGCGTGATGAGCGGAAACCTGATGCAGGCGGAGATGGCGGAGCAGCCGGAGCGGCTGGCCGCGCTGATCGGCCGGGCCGACGAGATCGCGGCGGCCGTCGCGCCGCTGCGGCCCGCCGCGGGGACGAGCATCGTCGCCCGCGGCTCCTCCGACCACGCGAGCGTCTACGGGCGCTACCTGATCGAGCTGGCGAGCGGGCGCCCGGCCGGGCTCGCGGCGCCGAGCCTGCACACGCTCTACGACGCGCACGTCAGCTACGAGGGCTATCTGGCGATCGCGGTCAGCCAGTCGGGCAAGACCCCGGAGATCGTCACCGCGCTCGAGCGCATGCAGGCCGAGGGCGCGGCTGGGCTGGCGATCACTAACGACGGCGCGAGCCCGCTCGCCCGGGCGGCCCGGGCCACGCTGGCCCTCGACGCCGGCGACGAGAAGGCCGTGCCGGCGACGAAGACCGTGACCGCCACGCTGGCCGCGTTCGCGCTGGTGGCCGACGCGCTCGGGGACGCGCCGTTCAGCCGGGAGGAGCTGGAGCGGGTGCCCGAGTGGGTGGCCCAGGTGCTCGACGACGCCGAGGCGCCGCGAAAGGTGGCGGAGGCGCTGGCCGGCCACAAGCGGCTGCTCACCGTCGGGCGCGGGCTGCTCTACGGCGCGGCGCTCGAGGCGGCGCTGAAGCTCAAGGAGACGACGATGCTCTCCGCGGAGGGCTTCTCCGGCGCCGACCTGCGTCACGGGCCGATCGCCATCGTCGAGCACGGCTACCCCGTGCTGGCATTCGTGGCCGGCGGGCCGGTGCACGCGGACATGGCCGACCTGGTGGAGGACCTGCGCGGCCGCGGCGCGGATGTGCACGTCGCGGGGCCGGACGCCGGCTCGGACCTGCCGCTGCCCGCCGACGTGCCGGAGGCGCTTATGCCGATCGTCGCGGTCGTGCGGGCGCAGCAGCTGGCGCTGGCGCTCGCCCGCGCCCTCGGCCTGGACCCGGACGCGCCCGCCGGGCTGAGCAAGGTCACCGCCACGTGAGCGAGCGCTGCGTGATCGCGCTCGACCTGGGCGGCACGACGCTCAAGGCCGGGCTGGTCGGCGAGACGGGGGAGACCCTGCACGCGCTGCAGCGGCCCTCGCGGCGCGAGCAGGGCCCGGACGCCGTGGTCGCCGGCCTGTGCGCAGTGGCCGAGGAGCTCGCGGCGGACGCCGACCCCGCCGCGATCGGGCTTGTCGTGCCCGGGGTGGTCGACGAGACGGCCGGGATCGCGGTCTACAGCGCGAACTTCGGCTGGCGCGACCTGCCGCTGCGCGCGCGGCTGGAGGAGCGGACCGGGCTGCCGGTGGCGTTCGGCCACGACGTGCGGGCGGGAGGGCTCGGCGAGGCCGCGCTCGGCGCCGCCCGCGGCGTGCGGGACTTCCTGTTCCTGGCACTGGGCACCGGGATCGCCGGCGCCGCCGTGCTCGACGGCCGCCCGTACGCCGGCGGCGGCTACGCGGGCGAGATCGGCCACGTGGTGGTCGAGCCCGGCGGCCGGGAGTGCGGCTGCGGCGCGCGCGGGTGCCTGGAGACGGTGGCGTCGGCGCGGGCGATCGCGGAGCGCTACGGGGCGAGCGCCGCCGAGGTGGCGGAGCGCTGTGCGGCGGGCGAGCCGCGCGCCCACGCGGTCTGGCAGCGCGCCGTCGACGCGCTCGCGGACGCGCTGGCCATGTACGTGAGCGTGCTCGCGCCCGAGCTGATCGTGGTCGGCGGCGGGCTCTCGGAGGCCGGCGACCAGCTGCTGCGCCCGCTCGACGCCGCGCTGGGCGAGCGGCTCACGTTCCACCGCCGCCCACGCCTGTGCCGCGCGGCGCTCGGCGACCAGGCGGGCCGCCTCGGCGCGGCCCTGCTGGCCTGGGAGCTCGCGGCATGACCGTTCTGGGCCACTCGCGTATCGTCACGCCCGCCGGGGTGGCGGACCCCGGCTGGATCCGCATCGAGCACGGCCGGATCGCCGCGGTCGACGAGGGCGAGCCGCCGCCCGGGGCGACCGACCTGGGCGGCGCGTGGGTGCTCCCCGGCTTCGTGGACATGCACGTGCACGGCGGCGGCGGCGCGGCCTACACGTCGGGCGACCCCGAGCAGGCGCGGACCGCCGCCGCGTTTCACCGCTCCCACGGCACCACCACGACGCTCGCCAGCCTCGTCAGCGCCCGCGTGGACGAGCTCGAGCGGGTCGTGCGCGCGCTGCGGCCGCTGGTGGACGACCGCACGCTCGCCGGCATCCACCTGGAGGGCCCGTGGCTGAGCCCCGAGCACCGCGGCGCGCACGACGCCGCGCTGCTGCAGGCGCCGGACCCCGCCGCGCTGGACCGGCTGCTGGCCGCCGGCGGCGGCACCGTGAAGATGGTCACCCTCGCGCCGGAGCTGCCCGGCGGGCTGGAGATCGTGCGCCGGACCGTGGCCGCCGGGGCGCTCGCCGCGGTCGGCCACACCGACGCCACCTACGACCAGGCGCGGGCCGCGTTCGACGCCGGCGCGCTCGTGGCCACGCACCTCCACAACGCCATGCGTGCGCTGCACCACCGCGAGCCCGGCCCCGTCGCCGCCGCGCTGGAGGACGACCGCGTGACCATCGAGCTGATCAACGACGGCGTGCACCTGCACGACTCGGTCACCCGGCTGGCGTTCGGCGTCGCCGGCCCCACCCGCACCGCGTTCATCACCGACGCGATGGCCGCCGCCGGCATGCCCGACGGCGACTACGCGCTCGGCACGCTCGCGGTGCGCGTCGAGGACGGCGTCGCGCGGCTGGTCGAGGGCGACTCGATCGCCGGCAGCACGCTCACGCTCGACGTCGCGTTGCGCCGCGCGGTCGAAGTGCTGGGCGTCCCGATCGCCGACGCCGCCCGCGCGGTCGCCACCACGCCGGCCCGCGTGCTCGGGCTGCCGACCGGCGCGCTCGAGCCCGGGCAGGACGCCGACCTGGTCGTGCTCGGCGCCGACCTGACCGTCACCGCCGTGATGGTGCGCGGCGAGTGGACCACCTGACCCATCCGGTGCCACTGGTATATGCCACCTTTCACATATAGTTCACCCGTGGCGCAGCTGGGGACCGAGGCGACCGACCCGGCGCTGGCCGGGCTCGACCGGCTGCCGACCGCCGACGTCGTCCATGCGGTGGTGGCCGGGCACGACGCCGTGGTCGCCGCGGTGGCGGCCGCCGCGGACGACATCGCGCGGCTCGCCGACGCGGCCGCCGAGCGGATGGACCGCGGCGGCCGGGTGATCTACGCGGGCGCCGGCAGCGGCGGGCGGATCGCCCAGCTCGACGCGTCGGAGTGGGGGCCGACGTTCAGCGTCCCCGACGGCGCGGTGGTCGCGCTGCTGGCCGGTGCCGAGCACCCGCCCGGGTCGCGCGCCGAGGCCGCCGCCGAGGACGACGAGACCACGGGCGCGGAGGCCGTCACAGCGCTTAAACCCACGCCCGACGACCTCGTGATCGCCGTCACCGCGAGCGGCCGCACGCCTTACGCCCTGGGCGCCCTGCGGGCTGCGGCCCGGGCCGGCGCGCTGACCGCGGCCGTCACGTCGCAGCCCGGCTCGCCGGCCGAGGGAGAGGCCGCGGTGGCCGTCGTCGTCCCGGTCGGCCCCGAGGCGATCTCCGGCTCGACGCGGCTCAAGGCCGGGACCGCCCAGAAGCTCGTGCTCAACGCCTTCTCCACGGCGGTGATGGTGCGCCGCGGCCGGACGCTCGGCAACCTGATGGCCGGCTTCCGCGTCGCCAACGACAAGCTCTGCGGCCGCGCCATCCGGGTGTGCACGCAGGCCACCGGCTGTACGGAGGCCGAGGCCCGCGACGCGCTGCGCGCCGCCGGCGACGACCTGGCGGTGGCCGTCGTCGCCCTGGCCCGCGGAGAACACGTGGCAGACGCCCGCCGCCGGCTGGCAGAGACCGGCGGCGCGATCCGCGCGGCGATCGACTCACCGTAGCTTTCACGCCAAGTGGTCTTGACCACTTGTTGACCACCATGTATGGTGCCGCGCCGGAGAGAGAGGTGGCGACCCCCGTCGAACACGTCAACGGCCGTGCCGCGACCAAGCAGGAGCTCGTCCGCGACGAGCTGCTGACCATGGTCGAGGCGCTCACCGTGGGCGACGCGATCCCGTCCGAGCGCCGGCTGGCCGTCGACCTCGGCGTCAGCCGCCCCACGCTGCGCGCGGTCATCGACGAGCTGGTGCGAGAGGGGCTCCTCCTGCGCCGCCACGGCAGCGGCACCTACGTGGCCGAGCCGAAGATCGCGCTGCCGCTCACCATGACCTCCTTCTCCGAGGACATGGAGAGACGGGGCATGCGCGCCTCCAGCCGCGTCCTCAGCTTCGAGCGCATCAGCGCCGGCGCCAAGCTCGGCCAGCGCCTGCGCATCTCGCCCGTCGAGCACGTGTGGGCCATCCGCCGCCTGCGCCTGGCCGACGACGAGACGATGGCGATCGAGTTCCTCCACGTGCCGCGGCGCGTCGTCCCGCGCCTGAAGCGCGAGGACCTCGAGGGCCACTCCTTCTACGCCCTGCTGCGCGAGCGCTTCGGCGTGGTCATCGCCTCGGGCGTGCAGACGATCGAGCCCACCGTCACCAGCGACGAGGAGGCGGAGATCCTCGGCGTGCCCGTGCACGCCCCGGCCTTCCTGTTCGAGCGGGTCACCGAGAGCGAGCGAGGGGAGGTGGTGGAGTACGTGCGCTCGGTCTACCGGGGCGACAGATACCGGCTCGTGACCGAGTTGCGGCCGGCGCTCCAGGCCGCCAGGCAGTGACTCACAGCCGGCCGCCGAGGCGGCCGGCTGCAGGTGCGTACTTCAAAGAGCGCCGCCGGACGAGGGCTGGCGCTGAGCGAATCATCCCACGCGGAGAGCGCGGGATCCGAGGAGGTTCGATGAACAGCAGGTGGATGGCCGCGGGCACCGCGCTCGCGGCGGCCCTCGCGATTGCGGCATGCGGCGGGGGATCGAGCGGCGACAACGGTTCCAAGGCCGCGGCGAGCGGCAAGCTCTCCGGGTCCATCGACGTCTGGATCATGGACCCCGGCTCACCGAAGCTGCAGGGCGTCGTGAAGGCCTACGGGACCGCGTTCCAGTCCGCGCACCCCGGCACGAAGATCAACATCGAGTTCGTCCCGTGGGCGCAGGCCCACGACAAGTTCACCACCGCGATCGCCGGCGGCAAGGTGCCCGACGTGGCCGAGATGGGCACGACCTGGACGCCCGAGTTCGCCGCCCAGGGCGCGTTCGAGCAGATGCCCAAGCCGGCGGGCGGCCAGTACGTCTCCAGCCTGGTCGACGCGGCCACCTATCAGGGCAAGATGTGGGGCAAGCCGTGGTACGCGGGCGCACGCGCGCTGATCTATCGCAAGGACGTGCTGCAGAAGGCCGGCGTCAGCGTCCCGAAGACCTGGCAGGACCTGCAGGCCGACGCCGCGGCGATCAAGGCCAAGGTCCCGGGGATCTACCCGATCGGCTACACGGGCCTGACCGAGCACATGTACCTGCCGACCATCTGGCAGGCCGGCGGCCAGATCGCCACCGAGAGCGGCGACACGTGGAAGAGCGCGCTCAACTCACCGCAGGCGGTCGAGGCGATCCAGTTCTACACCGACTTCTACAAGAAGGGCTACGTGCCGAAGGCGGCCATCGGCTGGGAGGAGCCCGACGCCCAGACCGCGTTCGTCAACGGCGACATCGCGATGCTGATCGGCGGCGGCTGGACGTATGACTCGATCGTCGCCTCCAAGCCCGCGCTCAAGGGCAAGATCGGGACCGCGCTGGAGCCGGCCGGCCCGAGCGGCAAGGACACGGCGTTCGCCGGCGGCAGCCACCTCGTGGTGTTCAAGGAGTCCCAGAACGCCGCCCTGGCCAACGCGTTCGTGGACTTCATGCTGCGGCCCGACAACCTGACGAAGTTCACCAGCGCGGTGGGCTTCCTGCCGGGCACCGTCGCCGGCATCAAGGCCTCCGGCTACCTGACCGACCCGGTGAAGAAGCCGTTCGCCGAGCAGCTGCTCGACCACTCGGCCGTCTACCCGCCGTCCCCGCGCTGGGGCGCGCTGGAGGGGGCGAACATCTTCGACGGGCAGATACAGAAGGTCATGAAGGGCGAGGAAAGCGCGCAGCAGGCCGTGCAGACGCTGTCGAAGGAGATGAACCAGGAGTTCGCCGGGTCATGACCCCCGGAGGGTCCACGGCGGCCGCGGGGCGGATCTACGCTCCGCGGCCGGCGCGCCTGGAGCGGGTCGGGCGCGCCGTGTCCAAGCTCACGCTGCCGGTGCTGCTGCTGCTGCCGGCCGTGGTGATCATGGCCGCGCTGGTGGCCTACCCGCTCGGGCGCACGATCTGGATGTCGTTCACCGACATGCGCCTCGGCAACCTGATCTACGGCGGCGCGCCGTGGGTCGGGCTGCACAACTACAAGGAGGTGTTCACCGACGAGCAGCTGCGCACCTCGCTGGTCAACACGGTGGTGTTCGGCACCGCGTGCGTGGTCGGGACGATGGCGTTCGGCTTCGCGGTCGCGCTGCTGCTCAACCAGAAGCTCAAGGGCAACACGCTGTTCGCGCTCGCGGTGCTGCTGCCGTGGGCGGTGCCGTCGCTGGCCGCGAGCGCGATCTGGAAGTGGCTGTTCGACTCCCAGTACGGCTTCGTCAACTGGGCGCTCGTGCAC
>JAICUS010000013.1 GCA_025935735.1 Solirubrobacteraceae bacterium
GGCCGCGACGTGATGCTGATGATGGACTCGGTCACCCGCTTCGCCATGGCGCAGCGCGAGGTCGGCCTGGCCATCGGCGAGCCGCCCGCGACCCGCGGCTACACGCCGAGCGTGTTCGCCATGCTCCCCAAGCTGCTCGAGCGCTCGGGCACCTCGCCGAGCGGCTCGATCACCGCGCTCTACACCGTGCTCGTCGACGGCGACGACATGAACGAGCCGATCGCCGACGCCGTGCGAGGCATCCTCGACGGCCACGTCGTGCTGTCGCGCAAGCTCGCCCACGCCGGCCACTACCCGGCGATCGACGTGCTTTCGTCCGTCTCCCGCCTGGTCGGCGAGATCGTCACGCCGGAGATCCGCGACGCCGGCAACGCCGTGCGCGGCCTGATGGCCGCCTACCAGGAGAAGTCGGACCTGATCGCCATCGGCGCCTACCAGCCGGGCACGGACCCGGCGACCGACGCGGCGATCGCCGCTCGCGCGCCGATCGACGCGTTCCTGCGCCAGGGCGTCACCGAGCCGTCGTCGGCCGAGGCGGCCGACCAGGGGCTCAGCGCGCTGGCCACGCTCTCCCCGGACGCCGTCGCCGCGGCGGCGGGCCCGGTGCTCGAGGGGACGGTCGAGCCGCCGGGCGGCGGGGTGGGCGGGACTCCTCTTCACAACGCCATCCCCCCGCTGCACATCCCCTCGTAGACTCGCGGGCCATGTCCCGCGCCCAGCGCCTCGGTTTCCTGCTCGCCGCGGTCGTGGTGATCGTCGTGGCGATCGTGGTCATCCGCCCCGGCAGCGACAAGACGAAGTCCAGCGGCCCGGCCACCGTCGTGGTCAAGGACGCCAAGCCGGTCGGCGGCATCAAGGAGCTGACCTACTCCAAGGGCGACACGATCGACCTCACGGTGAAGTCCGACACCGCCGACGAGGTCCACTTCCACGGCTACGACGTCCACAAGGACGTGAAGGCCGGGGGCAGCGTGCACTTCAAGTTCAAGGCGACGATCGACGGCAAGTTCATCGTCGAGCTCGAAGAGCACTCGCAGACGCTCGCCGAAGTCACCGTCGAGCCGTAGCCGCCGCCCGCGGGTCGGCGCCCACCCGCTTGCCCTGTCACATCACATATGTTATAACAAATATGTGAAGCGCATCAATGGCGTGCCGGTCTACGACGGCCTGGGCGAGATCCTCGATCCCCGCCACACCGCCCTGCTCGTGGTCGACGTGCAGAACGACATGTGCCGGCCCGACGGCTGGATGGCCCGCCAGGGCCGCGACGTCGGCGCCATCCAGGCCGCCGTCCCGCGGATCGCCCAGCTCGCCGCCGCCGCGCGCGAGTGCGGCGTCACGGTGGTGCTGATCGAGCAGACCACGCTGCCGGACAACGCGAGCGACAGCCCGGCCTGGCTGTACTTCAAGACCCGCGACGGGCGCCGGCGCACCGACTACACGCTCGACGGGTCGTGGGGCCAGCAGACGCTGGAGGAGGTCGGGCGCGCGCCGGGCGACCTCGTGGTGCGCAAGCACCGGCCGAGCGCGTTCCACGCCACCACGCTCGACCTGCTGCTGCGCGCCCGCGGCGTCGAGTCGGTCGCGGTGTGCGGCACGATCACCCAGGGCTGCGTCCAGGCGACGGTCATGGACGCGTCCTTCCACGACTACTACGTCGTCGTGGCCGGCGACGCCGTGCAGTCCTTCTCGCAGGAGCTGCACGCGAACGCGCTGACGTTCCTGCGCTCGCGCTACGACGTGGCCGACGGCGCCGAGATCGCCGCGCTGTGGCGCCGGCAGGCGGCCGGGGGAGCGGCGGCGTGAGCGGCTCGATCGGCCAGCTGCAGGCCTACCGCACCAAGGCCGAGGCGGCCGCGGAGGCGATCCGCGACGCGATCTACGCCGGCCGGCTGGCGCCGGGCACGCGGCTGGTGCTGCGCGAGCTCGAGGTGGAGCTCGGGCTGAGCATCACGCCGATCCGCGAGGCGCTGCAGCTGCTGCAGACCGAGGGCCTGGTCTCCCAGGAGCCCCACCGCGGCTTCCGCATCGCCACCTTCGACGCCAAGAGCGTCGACGAGACCTACTGGCTGCGCGGCGTGCTCGAGCCCCTGGCCACGCGGCTGGCCACGCCGCGGCTGGCCGACGGCGACCTGGCCCGCCTGCGCGAGCTCCAGCGCCGGCTGGCCGACGCGCTGGCGGCCGGCGACCCGCGCGCCATGCAGGACGCCAACCGGCGCTTCCACATGCTGATCTACGGTGCGGCCGGGCAGGCCAAGCTGGTCGAGCACATCGAGCTGCTGTGGCGCCAGTCGCCGTTCGGCTCGCTGCGCATCGTCGACCGGCGGCCGCCGCAGACGCTGGCCGAGCACGACGAGGTGCTGCGCGCGCTCGAGGCCCGCGACGCCGCCGCCGCCGAGACTTCGATGTACGCGCACATCGAGCACGCGCGGGCCCAGCTGGTCGAGCAGCTCGAGCAGGGGGCGCCGCGATGACCGACGAGCGCTGGCCGACCGCGATCACCGACGTCAGCGCCGGCAGCATCAAGCTGCGCGGCTACCCGATCGAGGAGCTGATGGGCCGCGTGTCGTTCAGCGACGCGATCCACCTGGCGTTCGCCGGCGAGCTGCCCTCGCCCGCCGCCTCCGCCGGGCTGGCGGCCGTGCTGGTCGCCTCGGTCGACCACAGCGGCGGCTCGCCGTCGGCGCTGACCGCGCGGACCGTGGCCTCCGCGGGGGCGCCGATCGGCACCGCGGCCGCGGCCGGGCTGCTGGCCATCTCGCGCTTCCACGGCGCGGTCATCGAGGACTGCATGCACGCCTTTGCCCGGGTCGGGGGGTTGCGCGCGGCCGGTGAGGACCTCGACGGCGCCGCCGCCCGGGTCGTCGCCGGCCGCCGCGCCGAGGGCGGCCGGATCGGCGGGTTCGGCCACCGGATGCACGACGTCGACCCGCGGCCGGAGCGCCTGTTCGCGATCTGCCGCGAGCACGGGCTCGACATGCATGGCAACGACGAGGTCGCCCGGGCGCTCGAGCACGCGCTCGGCGCGGCGACCGGCCGGCCGGTGCCGCTCAACCTCGACGGCGCGATCGCGGTCGTCTTCGCCGCCATCGGCTACCCGCCGGAGATCGCCAACCCGCTGTTCACCATCGGGCGCTTCGTCGGCCTCAACGCCCAGGCGTGGGAGGAGACGACCCGGATGCGGCCGATGCGGGCCATCCACCCGCGCGCGTACGACTACGACGGCCCGGGCGAGCGCCATCTGGACGGCGCGACATGAGCGAGCGCCGCGGCCCGCTGGCCGGGATCCGGGTGATCGACCTCGGCCACTTCATCGCCGGCCCCGTGACCGCGACGCTGCTCGGCGAGTTCGGCGCCGACGTGATCAAGGTCGAGCGCCGCGGCGCCGGCGACGGGCTGCGCCGGCTGGGCTGGCTCAAGGACGGCGAGTCGCTGTGGTGGTCGGTGGAGGCGCGCAACAAGCGCTCGGTCACGCTCGACATCTCCCACCCCGCGGGCCGCGACCTGCTGCTGCGGCTGATCGACACGGCGGACGTCCTGGTGGAGAACCTGCGCCCCGGCGCGCTGGCCCGCCGCGGCCTCACCCGCGAGGCGCTGGAGGAGCGCAACCCGCGGCTGGTCTTCCTGCAGACCTCCGGCTACGGGCAGACCGGGCCCTACGCCGGCCTGCCCGCGTTCAACACCGCCGTGGAGAGCCTCGGCGGGCTGCGCTATCTGGTGGGCGAGCCCGACCGGCCGCCGGCCCGGCCCGGGATCGCGTTCGGCGACTACGCGGGCGCGCTGTTCGGGACGATCGGCGTGCTGCTCGCGCTCTACGAGCGCGACGGCGCCGGCAGCGGCCGCGGCCAGGGTGTCGACAACGCGCTCTACGAGGCCGTGATGCGCCTGACCGAGTACACGATCAGCGGCTATGACGCGCTCGGCCGCGTGCGCGAGCGCGTGGGCGGCGGCTCCGTCGGAACCGTGCCGGCGCGCTCGTACCGCTGCGCCGACGGCCTGTGGGTCGGCATCTCGGCGGCCAGCGACGCGATGTACGTGCGGCTGTGCGAGACGATCGGGCGGCCGGAGCTGATCGACGACCCGCGGGTGTGCACCAACAGCGTGCGGATCGAGAACCGCGAGGTGATCGACGGGGCGATCGAGGCCTGGGCCGCGGAGCGCCCGGCGCGCGACGCGGTGGCCGAGCTGCGGGCCGCCGAGGTCTCGGCGTCCCTCGTGCACACCGCCGCCACGCTGGTGGAGGACGAGCACGTGCAGGCGCGCGAGGCGGTGATCGCGGTGGACGACCCGCGGTTCGGGCCGCTGCGCATGCAGGGCGTCGTGCCGCGCCTGACGCGCACGCCCGGCGGCGTGCGTCGCCCGGCCCCCGCGCAGGGCGAGCACAACCGCGAAATCTACTGCGGCGAGCTGGGCCTCGACGAGGCGCAATTCGAGCGACTGGAAGCCGATGGCGTCATCTGAGCCTTTCGACCTGCGCATCGACGGCGGCCTGGTGGCCGGGCCCGACGGCGCGCCGCGCGTGGCCTCGGTCGGCATCCGCGACGGCCGCATCGCCGCCGTGGGCGACCTGGGAGACCATGACTCGGGCGAGGCCGTGGACGCGGACGGGCTGGCCGTCCTCCCCGGCGTGATCGACACCCACGTGCACCTCGGGTTCACCGACGAGGCGCGCGAGTGGGGGACCGAGAGCCGCGCGGCGCTGGTCGGCGGCGTCACCACGATGTGCGTCTACTACCGCAACGCGGGCGAGTACGACGAGCTGCTGCCCGGGTTCATCGCCGCCGGCGAGCGCGACTCGCACGCGGACTTCGTCGTCCACCTGGGCATCCTGCACGACGGTCACCTCGAGCGCCTCGGCGACTACGTCGCCCGCTACGGGCTGACCTCGATCAAGATGTACACGACGTACAAGCGCGGCGAGCTGTCCTCGTTCGGCGCGATGGGCCAAGACGACGGCTTCATCCTCGACGTCATGCGCGCCGTCGCGCAGCTGGGCGGCGTCCGCATCCACGTCCACTGCGAGAACGACGACATCGCCGAGCGCGGCGGCCGTCGCTGGCGCGACGAGGGCACGCCCGGCGCGCAGTGGTCGCGCACGCGGCCGCCCGTGGCCGAGGTGGAGGCGATCCGGCGGATCGCGCTGTTCGGCCGCACGGCCGGCGCGCCCGTGTTCATCCCGCACGTCAGCTCCGAGGACGCGCTCGCCACGGTGCTGGCCGAGCGCGCCGCGGGCACGGACATCCGCTGCGAGACGTGCCCGCAGTACCTGGCGTCCGCCCGCCTGGACCGCCCCGACCACCTGGCCAAGGTCAACCCGCCGGTGCGGGTCCAGGAGAGCGGCGAGCGGCTGTGGGCGGCGCTGCGGGCGGGCCAGATCGACGTCGTCGGGACCGACCACGCCTGCTGGACGCGCGCCGACAAGACGGCGCCCAACGTGCTCGAGGCGCGGCCCGGGTTCCCCGGCATGGGGACGCTGCTGCCGGTGCTGCTGGACGGCGTGAACCGCGGATGGCTGGCGCTGGCCGACGTGGCGGCCGCGCAGCTGCGCGCCGCGCGCAACTTCGGGCTGGCGGACCGCGGCGCGATCGCGCCCGGCTACGCCGCCGATCTGGTGCTGGCGGACCTGGCGCGCGAGCGCGAGGTGGACAGCGCCGACCTGCAGGGGCTCAGCGACTTCACCCCCTACGAGGGCCTGACGCTGCGGGGCTGGCCGGTGCTGACGGTGAAGGGCGGGAAGGTCGCGGTGCGGGACGGCCGGCTGCTGGAGGACGCCCCGCGGGGCGCCTATCTGAGGGATCACGAGGGCTCCACGACGGAGCGATAGGGGGTGGATGGGGATGTCGATCGGACACCTGCGACGAATGGCCGTCCCGCTGGCGGTGGCTGCGGCCGCCGCGGCGCTCGCGGCCTGCGGCTCCGACAGCGGCGGCTCCTCGGCCAAGGGCGACGGCGGCGGCGCGAAGGCCGCCGGCGCGAGTTGCCCGCAGGCCCAACAGGCGGTCGACAAGGCCACCAAGCCGCTGCAGCTGACGCTGCCGAGCGAGGCCGTGCCGATGAGCAAGATCGCCGGCAAGTCGGTCTGGTACATCGCGCCGGATATGTCGCTGCCGTTCATCGCGGCGATCGCCCACGGCTTCAAGGACGCGGCGCAGGCCGCCGGGCTGAAGCCGACGATCTTCGACGGCAAGGGCAACGTCAACACGTTCAACCAGGGCGTCTCCGCGGCGGTCAGTCAGGGCGCCGACGGCATCCTGCTGCAGGGCATCAACCCCGCGCTGGTCAGCGGGCCGCTGCAGCAGGCGACCAAGCAGAAGATCGCCATCGTCGATTCGCTCAACGGCGGGCCCGACCAGCCGCTGACCGGCGGCGTGCAGGCGCACGTGACCGTCGACTACCGCCTGGGCGGCGCGCTGATGGCCGACTACGCGGCCACGAGCACCGGCTGTAAAGGCCAGGCGATCTTCTTCACGTCCTCGATCTACAACATCTACAAGGACATGGTCGCCGGGTTCAAGGACGAGCTCGCGCACGTCTGCCCGGACTGCCAGCTGGCCGACGTGGTCAACGTCGCGCCGACCGACCTGGCCACCAAGCTCGGCGGGCTGACCAGCACCGCGGCCGCGCGGCACCCCGACGCCAAGGCGTTCGTGGCCGCCTACGACGGCCAGGTCCAGTTCATGGAGCAGGCGCTGCAGGAGCGCGGCGGCGCCGGCCTGGCGATCATCAGCCACGACGGCGTCACCTCCAACCTCAAGCAGATCCAGAGCGGCGCCGGCCTGCAGACCATGGACGTGTCCAACCCGCCCAACGAGGCGATGGGCTGGGCCGAGGTCGACCAGCTCGGGCGGCTGCTGACCAAGATGCAGCCGGTCCAGGACGCGCTGCCCCAGCAGGTGTTCGTCAAGGACAACATCAAGGGCGACCCGGAGGACGTGGCCGCGCTGTTCCCGGGCTACGCCGACTACCAGTCCAAGTGGAAGCAGCTGTGGGGCGTGGGCTGACCGGCGAGTGCGCGCTGAGCGTCCGCCACGTCTCCAAGGTGTTCGGGGGCGTGGTGGCGCTCGACGACGTGGCGCTGGACGTGGCGGCCGGCGAGGTGCACGCCCTGATCGGGGTCAACGGCTCGGGCAAGTCGACGCTGATCAAGGTCCTCACCGGCTTCCACGCCCCTGAGCCGGGCGCGGAGATGGAGCTGTGGGGCAACCCGGTGGCGCTGCCGGTGCGCGGCCACGTGCAGCACGGCATCGCGGTCCTGCACCAGCAGACGGGGCTCGTGGACGAGCTGACCGTCAAGGAGTCCGTCGGGGTGGGCGTCGGCTACGGCGCCCGCCCGCTCTCCCGCGTGTCCTGGCGGCGCGAGCGCGCCGACTGCCTGCGGCTCTCGCGCACGCTCGGGCTGAGCATCGACCCGGACGCGGTGGTCGGCGGCCTGTCGGCCTCCGAGCGCACCGTGGTGGCGCTGCTGCGCACGATGCGCGAGATCGAGGCGGCCGGCCGGCGGCCGCTCTACATCCTCGACGAGCCCACCACCTCGTTCACGCCGGCCGAGGTGGACCGGCTGACCGCGGTCATCCGCCGCGTGGCCGACGGTGGCGGCAGCGTGATCTTCATCAGCCACAAGCTGCAGGAGGTGCTCGCGCTCGCCGACCGCATCACGGTGCTGCGCGACGGCCGCCGAGTCGGGACGCTGGACCGGCGCGAGGCGACCGCCGACGGGCTCATCCGGCTGATGCTGGGCGACGCGGAGCTGGGCGGCAGCCACCCGCCGGCCGAGGCGTCCGGGCGCGCTCAGGCGGCGCCGGCCCTGCGGCTCGTGGGCGTCAGCGGGCGGCTCATCAGCGGGCTGTCGCTCGAGGTGCGGGCCGGCGAGATCGTCGGCTTCACCGGCCTCGCCGGCATGGGGCAGGACGAGCTGCCCTACCTGCTGTGCGGCGACCGGGCGCCGAGCGAGGGCCTGATCGAGGTCGACGGCCGGCCGATCGGCGGCGTGCGGGCGAACCTGCGCCGGCGGATCGCGCTCGTCCCCGGCGACCGGGCGCGCGAGGGGCTGTGGCTGGCCGGCAGCGCGAGCGAGAACGTCACGCTGCCGGTGCTGGGGCGGTTCTTCCGCCGCGGCCGGCTGCGCGGCGGCGCCGAGCGCCGCCAGGCGCGCGAGACGCTCGCGCGCTACCTGGTCCGCCCCAGCGCGCCGCGGCTGGCCGCGGCCGGCTTCAGCGGCGGCAACCAGCAGAAGATCGTGCTGGCCAAGAGCATGCAGACCGAGCCGCGGGTGCTGATCCTGCACGAGCCGACGGTCGGCGTGGACGTCGGGGCCAAGGCGGAGATCTACGACCTCGTGCGGGCCAGCGCCGGCCGCGGCGCCGCCGTGGTGGTGTGCGGCTCCGACTACGACGAGATGGCGCAGCTGTGCGACCGGGTCATGGTGCTCAGCCACGGCCGCGCGGTCACCGGGCTCGCGGGGAGCCGGCTGACGGAGGCGCGCCTGGCGTCCGCGTGCAACGCGGCGGCGCACGACCGGGAGGTGAGCGCATGATGGTCAAGACCGCGCCGCGGCAGGCCGAGCCCTCGGAGGACCCGGCGGTGGCCCGGCCGCCGCGGCGGGCCGCCGTGGCCGCCGCGCTGCCCCGCTACGCGCTGCTGCTGGTCGCGGTGGCGTTCTTCGTCGGCTTCAGCGCCGCGCTGCCCAGCACCTACGCCACGGCGGCGAACGTCCGCTCGATGCTCAGCACGGAGGCGATCCCGCTGCTGCTCACGCTGGCCGTGCTGTTCCCGCTGCGCTCGGGCGACTTCGACCTCTCGGTGGCGGCGAACATGGTGTTCTGCTCGGCGCTGCTCGGGGTGATGACCACCAAGCACGGCCTGGGCGCGGTCGAGGGCGTCGTGCTCGTCCTGCTGGTGGGCACGGCGGTCGGGGCGCTCAACGCGTTCTTCATCGTGATCCTGGAGATCAACGCGTTCATCGTCACGCTCGGCGCGATGACCGTGCTCGACGGCCTGTCGTTCGGCATCACCGGCGGCAACGTCGTGGTCGGGCTGCCCCCGGGCCTGCTGAGCTTCGGGCGCGACCAGGTGGCGAGCCTGCCGCTGGCGGTGATCTACGGCTGGGTGCTGGCGCTGGTCGTCTGGTACGTGTTCGAGCTGACGCCGTTGGGCCGGTTCCTGCTGTTCGTCGGCGGCAACCGCGACGCCGCGCGCCTGAGCGGCGTGCCGGTGCGCACCACCCGTTTCGTGGCGTTCGCCGTGTCCGGGCTGCTGAGCGGCTTCGCCGGCGTCATCCTCGCCGCGCGCTTCGGCTCGGTGGACCCGACGGTGTCGGCGAGCTTCCTGCTGCCGCCGTACGCCGCGGCGTTCCTGGGCACGACCGCGGTGCAGATCGGGCGCTTCAACGTCGCCGGGTCGCTGATCGGCGCCTATCTGCTGATCTTCGGGATCACCGGGCTGCTGCTCGAGGGCGCGGCGCCGTGGGTCTCCGATGTGTTCAACGGCGGGGCGCTGATCGCCGCGGTCACGTTCGCCCGGGTCGTCGGCCGCCGCGGCGAGGGGGGCTGAGCCATGTCCGATCCGGCCGTCGACGCCGTCATCCGCCAGGTCTCCAACTGGGGGCGCTGGGGGCCCGAGGACGAGCTGGGCACGCTCAACCACATCACCGACCGCGTGCGCGCCGACGCGGCCGCCACGGTCGAGACCGGGCGCGCGCTCTCGCTGGCGCTGGAGCTCTCCCGCGAGGGCCCGCAGCCGGCCGGCGACCGCCGGCTGAACCCCCAGCACGTGATGCTCCAGACCGGCACCGACCTGTGCCTGGGCGTGCAGGAGAACTCGATCGACGGCTGGGGCTACGCCGACGACATGGTGTCGATGGCGCTGCAGTGCGCGACCCACTGGGACGCGCTGGCGCACGCGTTCTACGACTACCGGATGTACAACGACCGCGACGCGCGGCTGGTGGACGTCCACGGCGCCGCGCGCAACGGCATCCACAACGCCACGGGGCGGGTGGCCACGCGCGGCGTCCTGCTCGACGTGGCGCGCTTCCTCGGCCACGACTTCCTCGCGCTCGACTACGCCATCACGCCCGCGGACCTCCAGGGCTGCGCCGAGGCCGAGGGCGTCGAGCTGCGCGCGGGCGACGCGGTGATCGTCCGCACGGGCAACCTCGGCCGTGCGCGGGCGGGCGGCGGCTGGGAGCGCTACACCTACGACGACGAGCCGGGGCCGGCGCTCGACTGCCTGCCCTGGCTGCACGAGCGCGCCGTGGCCGCGGTGGCGACGGACACCTGGGCGCTCGAGGCGATGCCCAGCGGGACGTCGATCATGCTGCCGATCCACGCCGCCGGGATCGTCCACATGGGCCTGACCCTGGGCGAGAACTTCGTGCTGGACCCGCTGGCCGAGCACTGCGCCCGCACCGGGCGCTACGCGTTCTTCTTCGTCTGCGACCCGCTGCCGTTCGTCGGCGCGGTCGGCTCGCCGATCGCGCCGCTGGCCATCTTCTGAGCGCGCATGGGCCCGGCCTTGACACCGTTGCCGCACGCCCATAGGCTCTCACTATGCGAGCGGCATTCTCATCCAGCGAGAATAACTGAGATGAGCCAGAGCGCCGTCCGCACGCTGAAGCTGCTGCGGCTCGTGGCGCTCAGCACCGAGCCGCTCGGGCTGATGGACGCGGCCGAGGCCGCGGGGCTCGACAAGAGCACGACCGCGCGGCTGCTCGGCGGGCTGGTGGACACGGGGTTCCTGGTCCGCGACCCCGACACGCGGCGCTACCGGGTCGGGCCGGAGCTGATCGCGATCGGGTCCTCGTCGCTGCGCCGGGCCGACCTCCAGCAGGTGACCGCACCGCGCCTGGTCGAGCTGCGCGACGCCACCGAGGAGACCGCCACGCTGCACGTCCGCGTGGGCGACCAGCGGGTGTGCATCGGCGGCGTCGAGAGCCGCCTGGACGTCCGCCGCGTGACCCCGCTGGGCGAGCAGCTCGGCGTCCACGAGGGGCCGACCGGCAAGGTCATGCTCGCGTTCCTGCCGTCCCAGGAGGCCGCGGGGATCCTGGAGCGCAGCGGCACCGCGCAGGCCGGCGTGGCGGCGCTGCTGGAGCGCGTCCGGCGCGACGGGTACATGGCGGCGATCGGCGACCGCACGCCGGGCATCGGCGCGATCTCGGCGCCGGTGTTCGACGCCGCGGGCGTGCGCGGGTCGATCTCCGTGGCCGGGCCGGCGGAGCGCTGGGGGATGGAGCGCATGACCGCGTTCGCCCCCGAGCTGCTCGCCGTGGCCCGCGACGTGTCGGCCGCGATCGGGGGGCGGCGATGAGCGCCGATCCCATGCTCTACATCCCGGGCAGCGAGCCGGGCAAGCTGGCGAAGCTGCCGGAGCTGCCGACCACGGCGTTCATCCTCGACCTCGAGGACGCGGTCGCGGCGTCGGCCAAGCGGGCGGCCCGCGCGCACGTGGCCCGGGCGCTGGCCGACCACGGCGCGGCCCGGCGGCTGTTCGTGCGGGTCAACGCGGTCGACAGCGGGCACTTCCGCGCCGACCTCGAGGCGATCGTCCAGCCCGGGCTGAGCGGGATCGTGCTGCCCAAGGCCGGCGACGCGCGCGACGTGCAGATCGCCGACTGGCTGCTGGGCGAGCTCGAGGCGGCGCGCGGGCTGGAGACCGGCTCGGTCGCGCTGCTGCCGACGATCGAGACCGCGGCGGGCGTGGCGCACGCCGACGCCGTCGCCACCGCGAGCCCGCGGATCGTCTCGCTCGGGTTCGGGGCCGGCGACATGAGCCTCGATGTGGGGGTCACCTGGCCGCCGGCGGACGGGCGCCTCGGGGCGACCCTGCTGGCGGCCAAGGCTTCCGTGGTCCTGGCGGCCCGCCGGGCCGGGCTGCCGGCGCCCCACGACGGCGCCTACGCGCTGGTCGACGACCTCGCCGGCCTGCGCCGCGAGGCCGAGGAGGCGCGCGGGCTGGGCTTCGGATCCAAGCACGCCATCCATCCGCGCCAGGTGGCCGAGATCGCCGCGGTGTTCGCGCCCGGCGCGGCCGAGCTCGAGCGCGCCCGGCGCATCGTCGCCGCCTTCGACGCCGCCGAGCGCGACGGCGTGGCCGCGCTGACCGTCGACGGGGCGCTCGTCGACCACCCCGTGGCGGAGCGGGCGCGGCGGGTCCTCGCCGCCAACGGCGCGCACCCGGCGCCCGCCGCCGCGGCCCGGCCGGCCGTCCGGCCGCACGCGCTCGGAAACCTGCGCGTGCTCGACCTCTCCAGCCTCTACGCCGGCCCGCTGATCGCCACCAACCTGGGCGACTTCGGCGCCGAGGTGGTCAAGGTCGAGCACCCGCGCGGGGACGACCTGCGCCGCTGGGGCGAGGCCGCCGACGGCGTCCCGCTGTGGTGGAAGGTCGTCTCGCGCAACAAGCGGGTGATCGCGCTCGACCTGCACGAGCCGGAGGCGCGCGCCACGGTCCGCCGGCTGGTCGCCGACGCCGACGTGCTGATCGAGAACTTCCGCCCGGGGCGCATGGAGGAGTGGGGCCTGGGGCCCTCCGAGCTGGAGGCGATCAACCCGCGCCTGGTCATGGTGCGCGTCACCGGCTTCGGCCAGGACGGCCCCAACCGCTCGCAGCCGGGGTTCGGCACCCTCGCCGAGGCGTTCTCGGGCTTCGCGTTCGTCACCGGGCATCCCGACGGGCCGCCGACGCTGCCGCCGTTCGGGCTGGCCGACGGCGTGGCGGCGATGGCCGGCACCTATGCGGTCCTCACCGCGCTCTACTGGCGCGACGCGGCCGGCGGCCAGCTCGGCCAGGTGATCGACCTGAGCCTCTACGAGCCGCTGTTCAGCCTGCTCGGCCCGCTGCTGACCGAGTACGCGCACCTGGGCGTCGTCCAGCAGCGCCAGGGCAACCGCTCGCCGCGCACCGCGCCGCGCAACGCCTACCGCACGGCCGACGGCCACTGGGTGGCGATCTCGGCCGGCACCCAGCAGATCGCCCAGCGGATCTTCGCGGCGATCGGCCGGCCGGAGCTGGGCGAGGACCCGCGCTTCGCCGACGCGGCCGCCCGCCGCGCCCACGCCGACGAGGCCGACGCGCTCGTCGCGGCGTGGATCGTGGCGCACGACCGCGACGCCGTGCTGGCCCGCTTCGCCGAGGTCCAGGCGCCGATCGCGCCGGTGCAGGACGCCCGGCAGATCGCCCAGGACCCGCACTTCCGGGCGCGCGCGTCGTTCGTGGAGGCGCCGGACCCGGAGCTCGGCCGGCTCGTCATGCCCAACATCGTCGCCCGCCTGAGCCGCACCCCGGGCGAGATCCGCTGGACCGGCCCGGCGGCGATCGGCGCCGACACCGAGGCGGTGCTCGGAGAGCGTCCCCGGGAGGAGGTGTAGATGGCCGTGCAGCAGATCAGCGGCAAGCTCGAGGGGCCGGAGGCCGCGCCGCCGGCGGCGCCGGGGCGCTGGCGCGGGCGCGGGCGCGCCTTCCTGTACCGCTATGCGGTCGCGCTGGCGCTCGCGCTGATGGTCGTCCTGTTCTCGGCGCTGCTGCCGCACACGTTCTTCACCGTCGGCAACTTCCAGACGATCGTCAGCTCCCAGGCGGTGCTGCTGATCCTGGCGCTCGGCCTCACCGTGCCGCTGCTGGTGGGCGAGTTCGACCTGTCGATCGCCGCGATGCTCGGGTTCGCCGCGATCCTGCTCACCTACCTCACCGGCAAGGCCGGCTGGGCGGCGCTGCCGGCGATCGCCGCCGTGCTGGCCGCCGGTGTGCTCGTCGGCGCGGTCAACGGGCTGTTCGTCGTGCGCTTCGGCGTCAACGCGTTCATCACGACGCTGGGCACCGGCACCGTGCTCACCGGCCTCACGCTCGCCGTGTCCGGGGGCCAGATCCTCAACGGCGTCCCGCAGGCGATCGTCGACGTGGCGTCCAACGACTTCCTGCTCGGGCTGCCCGCGCCGGTGTTCATCGGGCTCGCGCTGGCCGTCGCGCTGTGGTTCGTCTACGACCACACGCCGCTCGGCCGCTACCTGTTCTTCGTGGGCGAGAGCCGCGAGGTCGCCCGCCTGGCCGGCCTGCGCGTCGACCGCATGCGCTGGCTCGCGCTCGTCGCCGCGTCCGTCCTGGCGACCGTCGGCGGGATCCTGGCCGCCGGCCAGCTCGGCGCGGCCGACCCGTCGTCGGGCCCGAACTTCCTGCTGCCGGCGTTCGCCGCGGCGTTCCTGGGGGCGACGACGATCAAGCCCGGCCGGTTCAACGCCTGGGGGACGGTGATCGCGCAGTACGTGCTGATCACCGGCGTGACCGGCCTGCAGACCCGGCCGCGGGTGCTGCTCTTGCACGACCCGACGCAGGGCGTGGACATCGGCTCGCGCCAGCAGATCTTCCGCATCATCCGCGAGGTGGCCGAGGAGGGGGTCGCGGTGGTCGTGGCCTCGGCCGAGCACGAGGACCTGGCGCATATGTGCCACCGGGTCGTGGTGATGCGCCGCGGCCGTCCCGTGGCCGCCCTGTCGGGCTCCGAGCTCAGCTCGGAGCGGATCGTCGAGCACTGCTACCTGGCGGCGGCAGCATGACGGACTTCCCGCAGCGCTACGGCGCCGAGGACACGCTCGGCGCGATCAACGAGATCGGCGAGCCGCAGGTGCGCGCGGCGGCGGAGCTGATCCGCTCCGGGCGCCGCTACGGGCTGGGCCAGATCCTCGATTCGGCGTCGCCCGCCCGGATGTGGCGCTACTGGCGCCACGCGCTGGTGCTCGACCGGGTCATCCCCGGGCGCTTCCGCGGCCCCAACGGCCAGTCGTTCCTGGAGGAGGCCGTGTCCGGGGCGCTGCACAGCGGCACCCACCTGGACGGCCTGGCGCACGTCGGCATCCGCGAGCACGCCTACAACGGCATCCCCTACGAGCGGATCGTCGGGCCGGACGGCCTGAGCGAGCTGGGCATCGAGGCGCTGCCCCCGGTGGTGACCCGCGGCGTGCTGCTCGACGTGGCGGCGCTGCGGGGCGTGGAGATGCTGGGCGAGAGCGAGCCGATCGAGGCCGCGGACCTGGAGGGCGCGGCGGCCGCGGCCGGCGTGGAGGTGCACGCGGGCGACGTGGTGATCGTCCACACCGGCTGGGGCGCGCTGTGGGACGCGGACCCCGGGCGCTACGCCACCACCGAGCCCGGCCTGGCGATCGAGGCGGCGCAGTGGTGCACCGACCGCCGCGTGGCGATCGTCGGCGCCGACACCTGGGGCGTCGAGGTGGTGCCCGGCCGCCCGCCCGACGTGCTGTTCCCGGTCCACCAGCACTGCCTGGCCCGCTACGGCTGCTACCTGCTCGAGAACGTACGCACCGAGGAGCTGGCGCGCGACGGCGTGACCGAGTTCTGCTGCGTCATCGCCCCGCTGCGGCTGCGCGGCGCCTCGGCGTCGATGGTCAACCCGGTGGCGGTGGTCTAGGTGAGGCCGGGGCCGTGGGACCGCCTCCTGGGCGAGGCCGATCGCGCGCGGCTGGCCGACGCCCGCTTCGGCGGCGCGGTCGGGATGGGCGAGCGCTGCGCGGTGCTGGCGATCGACGTGCAGAACTACATGGTCGGCCCGCCGCCCGGGTCCCCGCACGCCTATCCCTCGGCCTGCGGGCCGGCGGCGGAGGCGGCGCTGGAGCGCCTGGCGCCGCTGCTCGAGAGCGCCCGGCGCGCCGGCGCGCCCGTCATCTACACCCGCTTCGAGCTGCGCCGCGACGGCAGCGACGGCGGCGCCTACGCGCGCAAGCGCGAGCCGCTGGCCACCGAGGGCTGGTGCTGGGAGGGCTCCGAGGGCGCGGCGATCCACCCGGCCGTGGCGCCGCAGCCGGGCGACGTCGTGCTGGTCAAGCGCAAGCCGAGCGCGTTCTTCGGCACCGAGCTGACGGGGCTGCTGGTCGACCGCGGCATCGACACCGTGGTGGTCACCGGCGGCTCGACCGCCAACTGCGTGCGGGCCACCGCGGTCGACAGCGCGTCCTACAACTTCCGCACGATCGTGGCGGAGGACTGCGTGTTCGACCGCTTCGAGATCTCCCACGTCGTCGCCCTGTTCGACCTCGAGCGCCAGTACGCCGACGTGCTGCCGAGCGTGGAGATCCGCGCGCACCTGGAGGAGCGGGCGTGAACGAGCGCGACTTCGTCGGCCACGGCGCCGACGTCCCGCGGGTCGCCTGGCCGGACGGCGCCCGGCTCGCGCTCAGCCTCGTGGTCAACTACGAGGAGGGCAGCGAGCGCTCCTTCGCGGCGGGCGACGGCCGCAACGAGACCCTGGGCGAGGTGGCCCGCGGCGTCGACGCGCGGTACCGCGACCTGGCCACGGAGTCGGTCTACGAGTACGGCAGCCGCGCGGGCATGCACCGCCTGCTGCGCCTGTTCGCCGCCTACGACGTCCCCTGCACGCTGTTCGCCGCCGCGCTCGCGCTGGAGCGCAACCCCACCGTGTGCGACGCGGTGCGCGCCGCCGGCCACGAGGTGTGCGGCCACGGCTGGCGCTGGAGCGAGGACTGGACCGTCGAGGAGGCGGAGGAGCGCGCCCGGATCGCGCGGGCGGTGGCGTCGATCGAGCGCACCTGCGGCGCCCGCCCCGTGGGCTGGTACAGCCGCTGGATGGCCAGCGAGCGCACGCGCCGGCTGCTGATGGAGGAGGGCGGCTTCCTCTATGACTCCAACGCCTACAACGACGACCTCCCGTACTACGTGGACGTCGGCGGGCACGCGCACCTGGTCGTGCCGTACACGCTGACCTACAACGACGCGCGCTACCTCAACGCGGGCTACTCGCCCTCCGACTTCGTCGACCTCTGCCGGCGGGCGGTCGACGAGCTGTGGGCGGAGGGCGAGACGCGCCCGCGGATGCTCTCGATCGGGTTGCACCCGCGCTGGAGCGGCCAGGCGGGGCGAGCGTCGGCGGTGCGCGAGGTGATCGAGCACGCGCTCGGGCGCGGCGGGGTGTGGTTCGCCCGCCGCGCCGAGATCGCCGCCGCCTGGCGGGAACAGCACCCGCCTACTTGACCTCGAACCGCCGGACCGCCGACCAGGCGCCGCCGTCGTCGGCGCGCACGCGCCACCACAGGCGCTTGGCCGGCAGCGAGCTCGTGGTGAACGCGGAGCCGGCGACCGTCGCCTCGGCCACGAGCGGGGAGTCGAACTTGTCCGAGTCGTCGACCTGGATGGTGTAGGACGCCGCGCCGTCCACGTCGCCCCCGTCGAACGTCACGGACGCGCCGCGGCGCAGCTGGGCGTCGGCCGCGGGCGCCAGCAGCGTGGGCGCGGCGAGCGGTCCGGCCGGGACCGGCGTGCCGATGGGCGCCGGCGTCGGGGTCGGGGTCGGGGTCGCCGTGGGGGTCGCCGTGGGCGGCGGCGGAGCGGCGGCGCCCGTGTCGACCTTGGCCACGAACCCGTCGCCCCAGAACACCAGCGGGTCGCCGGCCCAGCTGCGGTCGAGCGCGCCCGGCGTGGTGGCGAAGTCGGGCGACGACGTGTGCCCGACCATGTAGACGCCGCCCTGGCCGTCGAGCGCGACGTCTGAGCCGTACTCGGAGCTCGAGCCGCCGAGGAAGGAGCCGAACGTCAGCGCCGCGCCCGCCGGGTCCAGGCGGGCGACGTAGGCGTCCGAGCCGCCGCCGGCGTAGACCGAGTTGAACGCGTCGTCGCTGACGAACCCGGTCGCGTCGCTCGCGCCGGCCAGCCAGGCGCTGCCGTCGGCGGCCGGGGCCACGGCCCGCAGCGTGCCGTTCAGCCGTGTCGCGTAGTCCCGGGCGCCCGCCGGGTCGAGCTTGAGCGCGAAGCCGGTGCCCGCGCCGCCGGTGGCCGGGAAGTCGGCCGACTGGGTGGAGCCGACGACATAGGCGTCGCCGGCCGCGTCCAGCGCGAGGTCGCTCGCGCTGTCGTTCCCGGCGCCGCCGATCACCGTGGAGTACAGCGGCGCGGTCCCGCTCGCGTTCAGCTTGGTGACGAACGCGTCGAGGCCGCTCGCCGCGCCGGACGCGCCCGGGAAGTCGGCCGAGCGCGTGCCGCCGGCCACCACGGCGTCGCCCGCCGCGTCGACCTGCACGCCGGCCGGCAGCTCGGTGCCCGCGCCGCCGAGCAGCGTGGAGTAGAGCAGCCGGGATCCGGCCGGGTTCAACTTGCTCACGAACGCGTCGTAGTCGCCGCCGCGCGTGGTGTCGAACGCGCCCGCGGTGAGCGGGAAGTCCGACGAGACGGTCTGCCCCGTCACGTACGCATCGCCTCCGGCGTCGAGCGCGATCCCCAGCGCGTCGTCCATCTGCGTGCCGCCCAGGAACGTCGAGTACGACAGCCCCGAGCCGGCGGCGTTGAGCTTGAGCACGAACGCGTCGTACTGGTCGATGCCGCAGCGCGGGCAGGAGCCGACGTTGAACGTGCGGTCGAGCGCGCCGCGCGTCGTCGGGAAGTCGGTCGACTGCGTCTGGCCGGCCACGTAGGCGTTGCCGGCGGCGTCGATGGCGATCGCCCGGCCCCAGTCGAAGTTGCCCCCGCCGACGAACGTCGAGTACACGAGCCCGGTCCCGCTCGGGTTCAGCTTGGCCACGAACGCGTCGAGGCTGTTGCTCGCCGAGCCCCGGCGCGAGAACGCGCCGAGCGTGGTCGGGAAGTCCGGCGACTGCGTGTAGCCGGTGACGTAGGCGTCGCCCGCCGCGTCGACGGCGATCCCGGTCGGCGTGTCGTCCCCGCCGCCGCCGAGGAACGTCGAGTAGGCGAGGGCGGGGTCGATCACCAGCTCGCGCGAGCGGTCGTACGCGCCGACGGCGAAGCCGTAGCGGCCGCCGGAGACGCGGTAGGCGCTGCGCACGGGCACGCGCAGGCCGCCGAGCCGCTGGTAGGCCACCGGCGCCGCGTCGTGCAGCGCGCCCAGCGGCGTGTCGATGGCGAGCCCGCCGCCCGCGTCGCGGCGCAGCCCGCCGGCGCCGCGGTAGGCCAGCGCGATGTCGGCCGCCGACGCGCCCGGATGGACGTGGAACTCGTACTTGAGCTGCCCGCCGGAGCCGCGCAGCACCATGTCGATGCCCGGCCACAGCTGCCGGTAGACGACCTCGCCGAAGCCCGGCGCCGCCACCTGGCGCGACCCCTCGACGTACGTGAACGTCGCCGCCGCGCGCTGCGCGCCGGCCGGCGCGACGTCGCGCGCGCCGAGGAAGCGCAGCGCGAGCGCCACGCCGTCGCCCGCGGGCCTCTGCAGCGTCATCGCCACCTGCCCGCGGCCGAGATAGAAGCCGTGCCCCGGCCCCGTCGCGGCGAACCCGACCCGCGCGTCCGCCTGCCCGCGGTTGGCCACGAACGTCAGCGGCAGGTCGCCGTAGCGCGCGAGCGAGTCGCTCTGCGGCTGCGTGGAGTCCGGACTGCCGCCGCATCCCGCGACGACGACGGCGGCCAGCGCCGCCAGTGCCACCCTCAAACCCTTCATCCGTGCAACCTCCGTGTGTCGTGACCGCCGCCAACCTGGCGCAGTGGCGGTCCGGCCCGCAATGCGACTTTCGTCGCTGCGACACGCGCCCGGGGAGTCCCGTTATGGCGCGGACTCGAGCAGCTCGCCGCACCGCGTGCAGCGGTCGGCGACGAGGTCCAGCAGCCTGGCCGGAAGCCTGCGCGACAGTGTCGCCACGGCAGGGGCATTGACCGCGGCGGAGAGCGCGTCGGGAGCGACGCTCGCGAGCTCGCGGGCGCGCTCGGCGAGCGCATCGCCGTCGAGGCCCAGCTCGCGTGCGGTCCGCCGCCAGGGATTGCGCCGCGGAAAGACGTCGTAGCTTCCGCCGATCTTCATCGCGAACCGGAGCTTTCGCTCGTGCGTTCCGTACGGCAGCGCGGACGCGATGTCGTACAGCGGAGCGAGACGCGCCTGATCGCCCGACAACAGCAACGAGTAGTTCTTCGCATGCGCGTCGGTCCCGCCGATCAGCCAATTCCAGATGAGCGCGTCGGCGAAGCGCGCCAACGCCGCTTCGGCCGTCGCCACCGCCATCGCGTCACGGAGCAGGCGCCCGATGTGGGCCGGCGTGGGGCCGCCCTCGTTCTGGTACTTGCGGCTCGGGGGGACGCCGAGCGCCTGGCACAGATCCTCCTGGTGCACCCGGATGACGCGGTTCTTGCCAGGCAGGCGGTCGTAGCGCGTCACGACGACCGCGGTCTCACCACCGAAGCGCGCGACCGTCGTGCGGGCGACGAGCAGCCCGGCGCGCCGGGCGGCGTCGAGACAGAGATGCTCGTTGAGGTCGTGGTCGTCCAGTCCGGCCACGGCGGGCTTGAGGATGTGCGTCGTGGCCGTCGCGCCCGACGGCACCCCCCAGCGGCCCTCGGCGTGCAGCAGCGCCGTCTTCGATTGCGCGCCCGCGAGGCTGAATTGGCCGGTGAACGACCTGCCCAGCCAGGCGGTCGAGTCCTCGCGCAGCTCTCGCAATCTCCGCGCGACGTCATCCTCGGTGAGCCACGCGACCTCGCCAGAACGCCCCAGGACGCGTTCCAGGTGGTTGGGCGGCGCGAAGCGGACCGCCCCGGCGCAGTCCTCGCCGATCGGGGTCCCCAGCAGGGAAAACGGAGACGTCGAGACATGGAAGTCCCGGGCCCACCGCCTGAGTACGGCGTCGTTGTCGGGGAGGAGTCCCGCCAGCCAGGGCGCGATCGCCTGGTCGCGGTGCGTCGCCACCTGGACCGGCATGGAGAGTGACAACGGCGTTCGACCGGCCTGCTGCCGGTACTCGGGGTCATAGTCGAACCGGAGCCGGCCGCCGGACGAGCGCGTCAGCGTCCCGGCGGGGACGTCGCCGACGATGACCGTGAGCGCGTCAGCCATCGTCGATGTAGTCGTCCAGCAGCTCGTCGAGGTCGACCGTGGCGGCGGCTGCCGGCGGCTCGGACCCGGAGGATGGCCTCAGTTCGTCGACGATCAGGCGCAGGCCGAGGGCATCGAGCAACTGGATGACCAGGCGAAGCTCGGCGGTCGGCTTGACCCCCTCGAACTCGTTGATCCACTGCCGTGAGACGCGCGCACGGGTCGCGAGCTCGGCTTGACTGAGACCAAGATCGAGCCGGCGACCTCGGGCGGCCGAGGCCATGTCGCGAATCGAGTTGATCTGGCTGGGCATTGTCGTCGTACGGCGACAACCTGGGCTCAGAGGTCGACTTCGGTGCCGAGGCCGGCTTCGAGCGCCGCGCCGTAGGCGAGCTCGGCGGCCGCGGCGTCCTCGGCGACGTGGCCCATGGCCTTGTAGACGGTGATCTCGGCGTCGTCGCGGCGGCCGGGGGCGCGGCCGGCGAGGACGTCGCCGAGCTCGGTGGCGGCGGCCGGGTCGAGCCCGGCGAGCTCGCCGGCGCCGGCGGGCGGCGGGGCGAAGGCGCCGCGGGTCTCGACGAAGAGCCGGCCGGTGCGGGCCAGATCGGGGTCGAGCTCGCCGCGCGGCGGCGCGAAGCCGACCGAGCTGACGTGGGTGCCCGGCGCGACGTCGGCGGCGCGCAGGACCGGGTCCGGCGAGGAGGTGACCAGGCAGATGACGTCCGCGTCGCCCGGCGCGTCCGCGCGGGTGCCGCCCAGCCGCTCCGCGGCGTGCGGATCGCGGGCGACGATCCGCACCTCGGCGAAGTCGCGCACGAGCGGGAGCATCCGCAGGTGCGCGCGGGCCTGCACGCCGGACCCGACGATGGCCAGCGTGCGCGCGCCGGGGCGGGCGAGCGCGCGGACGGCCAGGGCGGCGGCGGCCGCGGTGCGCAGCGCGGTGATGTGCTCGCCGTCCATCACCGCCAGGGCCCGGCCGGTGGTGGCGTCGAACAGGCAGATCGTCGCCTGGTGGGTCTCGAGCCCCAGCTCCGCGTTGCCGGCGAAGACGCCGACGAGCTTGACCGCGATCGGGCCGCCGGCGCGGGCGCCCGCCATGGTCAGCAGCGCGCCCGCCGGTACCTGCACGCCCGCGCGCGGCGGCGCCTCGAACGCGCCGGCCGAGAGCGCCTGCAGGCCCTCACCGACCGCGTCCAGCAGCGCGGCCGGGTCCAGGCACTGCTCCACCTCGCGCCTGGACAGAAGGAGCATCTCGCGGAGCGTACTTCAGGTCTGGACCCCATCTGCCGATTGATCAAGCGTGGAGACGCCCTCCTTCACGTTCCCGCTCGAGCGGGTCCGATCCCTGCGTGAGCGCGCCGAAGAGCGTGCTCGCGAAGCGCTGTCGAACGAGCTGCGCGCCCGCGAGGAGCGGGCCGGTGCCCTGCGCGCCGCCGAGGAGGCCGTCGACTCCGCCCGCGACGCCACCCGCGACGCCGTCGCCGGCGGCCGGATGACCAGCGCCGAGACGCTGCGCGGCCTGCAGAGCTTCATCGAGCGGCGCGAGCAGCTGCGCGCCGAGGCGTCGCTCGACCTCGACCGCCAGGACGCCGAGGTGGCGGCCCGGCGCGAGATCCTCACCGCCGCCGCGCGCGACCGCCAGGCCATCGACCGCCTCAAGGAGCGCCGCAAGGCCGAGCACGACGCCCACTGGGCCGTGCGCGCCCAGAACCAGCTCGACGAGCTCGCGCTCGCCATGCACCGCCGCGGAGGGCCGGTCGCCGCATGAGCCTCGAGTCCGTCATGAGCCGCGTCAGCCAGCTGCAGGCGATGCTCGCCGGCACCACCCCGTCCGCGCCCGCCCAGGCGCCGGGCACCGACGCCGGCAGCTTCTCCAGCGCGCTGGCCAGCGCCACGACCGCGGCCTCGCTGGGCGGCACGACCGCGACCACCGATCCGGCGACGCTCGCCTCAATGGCCAGCCCGATCGGCGGCCTGCCGGCCGCGACCACGGCCGCCGGCACCGGCGCCGCGCTGCCCGCGAGCGTCCCCTACGCCGCGCAGATCACCGCCGCCGCGCGGGCCAACGGCCTGGACCCGGCGCTGCTGGCCGGGCTGATCAAGCAGGAGTCCGGGTTCAACCCGAACGCCGGCTCGGGCGCCGGCGCCCGCGGGCTGACCCAGCTGATGCCGGCCACCGCCGCCGCGCTCGGCGTGACCAACGTGCTCGACCCGCAGCAGTCGATCGAGGGGGGCGCGAAGTACCTCAAGCGCCAGCTCGACGCCTTCGGCGGCGACGTGACCAAGGCGCTCGCCGCCTACAACGCCGGCCCCGGGGCCGTGCGCCGCTTCGGCGGCGTCCCGCCCTACGCCGAGACCCAGAACTACGTGCGCGCCGTGCAGGCGAACGCCGCCGCCTTCCGCTCCTCCACGACATGAGGCCCATGACCACCGACCGCACCGCGACGCCGGCCCCGCGCTCCAGCGCACTCGCCGAGCGTCCCTCCACCCCGGCGGGCCGCCCCTCCACGGCCCCCTCCGACACCTTCGCGCTGCTGCTGGGCGCCGCCGCCCCGGCGGCCGACGCCCAGGCGCCGGTGCGCCGGCCCGAGCAGCCGGAGCGCAACGACCGCGCGCACTCCGCCGACCGCCGCCGTGACGACCGCGCGGAGCGCGCGGACCATCGCCGGGCCGACCGGGCCGACGATGCTCGTCAGGACCGGTCCGCCGACAAGGCCGCGAACGGCAACGGCTCAGGCAAGGGGGAAGCCGCCCCGGACGCCTCCGCGACCGCCGGCGCCTCCGCGACCGACGCAGCTTCGACCACGACCGATCCGGCGTCCCAGCCCGCGGCCGACGCCGGCACCGCCGCCACGGCGCTGCTCGCCGCGCAGCTCTCGAGCCCGCTCGCGACCGCCCCGGTCCAGCCGGCCCCGGCTCCCGGCGACGGCAAGCCGGCGCCGGTGAAGATGCTGCCGGGCCCGATCGTCGCCAAGACCCTGCCCGCCGCGCCCGCGGCCGGCCAGCCGCTCCCCGGCGCCCCCGCGCCGGGCGAGGCCGCGGCCGAGCAGGCCGCCGCGCCGGCCGATCCCGCCTCCCTCAATGCCGCTGTTCGCCTGCCCCTCGCCGGCGCCGGCAAGCCGCTGCCGCAGGGCGCCCCGGGCTCCGCCAAGCCCGCGGCCGACACGAAGACCGCCGCCGCGCAGCCCGGCTCGGCGAAGCCGCCGGCCCCGGCCGCCGCGCCGGCCCAGGCGACCGCCGCGACCACCGCGACCACCGCGCCGGCCACCCAGGCGGCCCCGGCCGCGGCCGCCCACGTCGCGGACGCGACGGCCAAGCCGAGCGACGCTCCCGCCCAGCCGCAGCCGGCCGCCCAGGCCGCGCCGCCGCTGGCCGGTGCCGCGTTCGCCGCGCCGGCGGCCGCCCCGGCCGGCGCTCCGGCGGGCCTGCCGCAGCGCCTCGTGCCGATGGGCCGGGTGGTGGAGAACACCGCGGCGCTGCTGCACGTGGCCGCCGAGCGCGGCGTCACGCACGCCCGGCTCAACCTCAAGCCCGTCGAGCTCGGCGGCATCGAGGTGCGCCTGCGCGCGACGCCGGACGGCGTGGCCGCGCAGCTCGTGGCCGACTCGCCCGAGGCCGCGCGGTTGCTCTCCCAGGCCGGCGACGACCTGCGCCGCCAGCTGGCCGACCAGAACGTCAACCTGCTCTCGCTGGACGTCTCGACCTCGGGTGAGCAGCAGCAGAGCGCGGCCCAGCTCGCCGCCGACGCGGGCGCCGGCGACGGCTACCGCAGCGGCTCCGCGGGCCGGTCGTCGCGCACCGGAACGAGCCTCGACACCGACGACGCGGTCGCCCCGGCCGCGGCGGAATCCACCCTCCTCCTGCCGACCGGCGTCCTCGTCGACGTCCTGGCCTGACCCTCCACACGCCATATGTCTGCCATTGACCCCACCTCGACCGGCACGAGCGCCATGAGCGGCACGAGCTCGGTCAGCAACCCCAACGCCACGCTCGACAAGAACGGCTTCCTGAAGATGTTCGTCGCGCAGATGCAGAACCAGGACCCGTCGTCGTCCCAGGACCCGAACGCGTCCACTCAGATGATGGCCATGTTCTCCATGGTCGAGCAGGTGACCAACCTGAACATGCAGCAGCAGACCTCGAGCGCCGTCGGGCTGATCGGCAAGACGGTGGCCTACAAGGACGCGGACGGCGCTGTGCAGTCCGGCGTCGTCAACGGCGTCACGACCACCACGGTCGGCGCGCCCAAGCTCACCGTCGGCGACAAGTCCGGCATCGACCCCGCTTCCATCCAGTCCGTCGCCTGAGCGCGGCCCGAACACCTATCACCAGGAGCCTGATTCCCCATGATGCGAGGAATGTTCACCGCGATCAGCGGCCTCAAGCAGCATCAGACGATGCTCGACGTGACCGCCAATGACATCGCGAACGTCAACACGATCGGCTACAAGTCGTCGCGCGTGACCTTCGAGGACACGCTGACCCAGCTGCAGCGCGGCGCGGCCGGCGCGACCGCCAGCACCGGCGGCTCGAATGCGGCGCAGGTCGGCCTCGGCGTCGGCCTCGGCTCGATCGACAACCTGATGACCGGCGGCGCCGTGCAGACCACCGGCAACCCGCTCGACGTGGCCATCCAGGGCGACGGGTTCTTCGAGGTGGGCGAGGGCAACCCCACCGGCCCGGCCTCCGCGATCGCGCCGACCTCGTACACGCGGGCGGGCAACTTCTCCGTGAGCACCGCCGGGTACCTGACCACCAACAGCGGCCAGTACGTGCTCGGCTACGCGATGCCGGCCGGCACCGGCCCGGAGGTGGCGATCCAGATCCCGGCGGGCGCCACCGGCGTCGCCATCGACCAGTCCGGCGGCGTGTCCTACGTCGACCCGGCCACGAGCACGCGTGTCACGCCGTACCGCCTCACGCTCGCCACGTTCTCCAACGCCTCGGGCCTCGAGCGCGCCGGCGACAACATGTGGACCCCGTCGGCCAACTCGGGCGCCAAGACGGTCAACACCCCGGGCATCGGCGGTGCGGGCACGCTGAGCCCGGGGGCGGTCGAGATGTCCAACGTGGACCTCGCCCAGACGTTCACGAACATGATCACCGCCGAGCGCGGCTTCCAGGCCAACTCGCGCGTCATCAGCACCGCCGACGAGATGCTCCAGGATCTCGTGAACATGAAGCACTAGTTCAGCTCGGCTGAACGTTGAAGGGCCCGCCATCGAGCGGGCCCTTCGCACTTAAGCCGGTCGAACATCTGCCGATCACAGGGATGTGATCCGTCTTCACCACCTATCCGCACGGGCTGAGGCGTTCTACCTCAACCCCGACCTGATCGTCGCCATCGACACGACGCCC
>JAICUS010000809.1 GCA_025935735.1 Solirubrobacteraceae bacterium
CGCTCTCATCCTCGGCGCCGGGCGTAGTAGGCCCGGTTCTTGGAGCGGTTGCCGCAGATCGACATCGCGCACCAGGCGGCGGAGCGGTTCTTCGAGCGGTCGTAGAACGCGTACTCGCAGTGCCGGCACGCCTTCAGGCGCGGCCAGTGGCCGGTCAGCTGGGCCTCGTGGAGGATCGCCAGCAGGGCGGCGACGGGGCCGTCGGCCGTCAGGCTCGTCGCTCCGGAGTCGTCCAGGGCGATCCGCAGCGGCGCGGCGCCCGCCGCCTCACGGACGACGCGGAGCGCCTGCGGGCCGGGCTGGGCGCCCCGGCCGTTGGCGACCACCAGCGCGCGCAGCGCCTCGCGGAGCTCGCGCAGGCGAGCCGCCTCGGGCGCGGAGACGCGGTCGCCGGGGGCGATCAGGCGCTTCTCGCGCAGCCACGCCTGCGCGTTCGCGGCGGTTCCGAGCCGGTCCCAATCGGGCGGGAAGTCGTGGTTGTGGGTGTTGATGAAGCGCTGGAGCAGCTCGAGCCGTCCGGGCGCCTTCGGCCGCCCGCCAGGGTCGACCTGCTCGCCCACGCGCCGCTTGTCGCGCTCGTCCACCAGACCAGCATAAAGATATTGCCGGTCTGATACCAATTTCAGGTGGACGGATGTCGGATGGTCGGCAGCGCGCGGTGTGCCGACCCTCCCAAGGTGCTCTCGGTGCCGTTCAACCTGCCTCGCCGGGGCGGGATCGCGCCCAGCGCCGGCGCCGCGGCCTCGCTGGTCGGAGCAGCCATCGCGCTTTTGCTGCTCGGCGCCGCGCTGCTCGGCGCGCGCTTTTGGCCCGGCGGCCCCGGCAGCGACTCGGGCCGGCTGACGCTGCCGGCGGCGCCGTCCGCCGCCCACCGCGCGCCCGCGGCGCACCGTGTCGCCCGCCGAGTGGCCGTCCTGCCCGCGGCGGCGTCGACTCCGGCCCACCATGCCGCGCGCCCGCACCGCCGCGCGCACCACCCGCACACGCCGGCGCCGGTGCGCCGGTCCGCGCCGCCCGCGGTCAGCGCGACGCCCGCGCCCGCCGCTCCTGCTCCGGCCGCGCCGGCACCGGCCGCCGCGTCCTCGCCGGCCCGCGACACCTCTCCGGCGGCCACGCCGACCCCGGCCCCGACATCCTCCCCGGTCGCGACGCGCGGCGCGGTCCAGCAGACCGTCGCCACGGTCCGCCACGCGGCCGCGCCGGTCACGAGCGCGCTGCCGCCGGCGGTCCAGCCCGCGGTTCAGGCCGCCGGCGACGCGCTCCAGCAGACGGCGGCGACGGTCGACCAGGCGCTCGCGCCGGTCACGAACACGGTCGATCGCACGCTCGCGCCGGTCACCGGCGTGCTGAAGCCCCGGCGCTAGAGAGCCAGCTTCAGCGGCGTCTCCAGGTACTCGCGGATGCGGGCCAGGAACTCCGCGGCGTCGGCGCCGTACAGGATCCGGTGGTCGCAGCTGAGGGTGAGGTCCATGATCGCCCGCACGGTGACCTCGCCGTCGCGGACCACCGGGCGCGGCGTGAGTTCGCCGACGGCCAGGATCGCCGCCTGCGGCGGGTTGATCACCGCGACGAAGCGGCGGATGCCGTACATGCCGAGGTTCGAGACCGTGAACGTGCCGGCCGACAACTCGGGCGGCGTGATCTTGCCCTCGCGCACCTTCTCGGCCAGCGCGCGGGCCTCGCCGGCGATCGTGCCCAGGCTCTTCTTGTCGGCGTCGAACACGGTCGGGACGACGAGCGCGTCCTGGCCGGCCACCGCGACGCCGACGTTCACGCGCGAGTAGAGCTCGAACGCGCCGTCGCGATAGGCGCCGTTGGCCCGGGGGAAGTCCCGTAGGGCGAGCGCGCAGGCCTTCACCACGAAGTCGTTGAACGACGGCGCGGGCGCGTCGTCGCCGGCCGCGGCCTTGAGCTGCCTGCGCAGCGCCACGGCCTCCTCCATGTCGACCTCGAGCGAGATCACGAAGTCCGGCGCGGTCGCCTTGGACTCGGCCATCCGCCGCGCGACCGTCCGCTGCAGCCGCGTCAGGTCCTGGTGGCGGATCTCCCCGCGGCCGCTGTCGCCCGCGGGCGCCGGCGCGCGCTTCTCCTCGCGCTCGGGCTCCTTCTTCTTCTCCGCCTTCTCGTC
>JAICUS010000728.1 GCA_025935735.1 Solirubrobacteraceae bacterium
CGTAGAGCACGTACTCGACCGTCGCGGCGTCGACCTCGCGTTCCTCGAGGCCGCCGGGGACGAGATCGAGCAGCTCGGCGAGCACCGGCTCCGCATGCTCTCGCTCGACGCGGACGGCCAGCCGGATCACGCGGCCTCCAGAACCAGCGCCGCCCAGCCGTCATGGACTCGCCGCTCGCGCTCGCGCATGCCCCAGGCGGCGACCACGGCGTCCGCCTGCCCGGCCAGCACGCCGGAGGCGATCAGCGTGCGCGGCGGCGGCCCGGGGAGCGCGGCCGCGGCCCGCAGCAGCGGCAGGGTGAGGTTGGCCACGACGGTGGGCGCGTATGGCGGCCGCGCCTTCGTGACGTCGAGCCGGCGAGCCTCCACCGCCACCCCATTCGCCCGCGCATTCTCCCGCGTGAGCGCCACGGCGGCCGGATCCACGTCAACCGCCAGAACGGGCTCGAACCCGGCACGCGCCGCGCAAATGGCCAGGACGCCGCTTCCGCACCCCCAATCGGCCGCGCCACCGCTAAAAGGGGTCTGACCCCTTAACACGTCCAGGCACAACCGAGTCGTCGGGTGGGCGGCGGCGCCGAAGGTCAGGCCGGGCTCGATGACGACGTCGTCCGGGGCGCCGGCGATCCAGGGCGGGCGGATGGCGAAGCCGCCGGCCTCGACGCGCGGCAGGTGCGCGTGCCAGGCGGTCTCCCAGCCGCCCGCCACCGGCGCGCGCGACACGCCCAGCAGCGCGTCGCCGGCCAGCGCCCGCAGCGCCGCCTCGTCGGGCAGCTCGCCCGCCGCGCCGTACAGCGCGTACTCGACCGCGTCGCCGGCGAGACGCTCCGCGGCGCCGCCCGGCTTCAGCGGCCGCAGGCGGGCGAGCGCCGCCTCGGCGGCGGAGGCGCGCACGCGGATGGCGAGCCGGACCAGCTCGCCGTCCGCGGGCACGCTCACCCCGCCAGCGCCCGCTTGAGCTTGGCCAGCATGCCCTCCTGCTCGCGCAGGTTCTCCTCGGTCAGCGAGCCGGAGAGCTCCTCCAGCAGCTCCCGCTGGCGGCGGCTGAGCCGGCGGGGGATGACCACGTTGATCACCACGCGCAGGTCGCCGGTGCGCCCGCGGCGCTCGGCCGGCGGGAAGCCGCGCCCGCCGAGCACGATCGTCTCGCCGGGCTGCGTGCCCCCGGGCACCTCGACGGGGATGTCCCCGTCCAGCGTCGGCACCTGGATCGTCGTGCCCAGCGCGGCCGCCGGCGCGGGTACGTCGACCACGGTGATCACGTCCTGGCCGTCGCGCAGGAAGCGCTCGTCGTCGGCCACGCGGACGATCACGTAGAGGTCGCCGGACGGGCCCCCGCGCTCGCCGGCGTGGCCGCGGCCGACGACGCGTAGGCGCTGGCCGTCGGCGATGCCGGCGGGGATCTCCACGCTGACCCGCCGCTGCGCCGCCACCATCCCGCGGCCGTCGCAGGTATGGCAGGGCGACTCGGCGATCCGGCCGTCGCCGCCGCACTGGTCGCACAGCGCGGTGCGGACCATCTGGCCGAACCGGGTGCGCTGCACCTGCTGGATCTGCCCGGCGCCGCGGCAGCGCGGGCAGGTGACGATCGGCGTGCCCGGCTCGGCGCCGTTGCCATGGCAGGTCTCGCACAGGGCGGTGGCGTCATAGGCCACCTCGACGGTCTTGCCGTGCGCCGCCTCGAGGAAGTCCAGCGACACCGCCACGCCGACGTCGCCGCCCTGGACCGCGCCGCCGCGCATCCGCGTCCCGCCGAACGCCGCGTCGAACCCGCCGGCGCCGAAGAACGCGCTGAACAGGTCGGAGATCGAGCCGAAGCCCTCGAAGTTCGGGGCGAAGCCGCCGCTGCGCAGCCCGTCGTGGCCGTAGGCGTCGTAGGTCTGGCGCCGGTCGGCGTCCGAGAGCACCTCGTAGGCCTCGGCCGCCTCCTTGAACTTCTCCTCGGCGTCCGGGTCGTGGGCGTTGACGTCGGGGTGCAGCTCCCGCGCCAGCCGGCGGAACGACTTCTTGATCTCCGCCTCGGACGCGTCGCGAGCGACGCCGAGCACCTCGTAGTAGTCGCGCGGCATCAGTAGATGTCCTCCACGAAGCGGGAGAGCTGGTGCGCGGCCTCGCGGACCGAGGCGATCGCCCCCGCGTAGTCCATCCGGGTCGGGCCGATCACGGACACCGTGCCGAGGTTGCGCTGCGGCAGGCCGTAGTTGGCCGCCACCAGCGACAGCGACCGCAGCGCCGGCTGGCGGTTCTCGCCGCCGATGCGCACGTAGAGGCCGCGGGCGTCGAGCGCGGTCGAGAGCACCTCGAGCATCGACACGCGGTGCTCGAGCATCTCCATCAGCGCGTTGAGCTGCGAGACGTCCTGGAAGCGGTACTCGGAGATCAGCCGGTGCGCGCCGTCGACGTACAGCGTGTCCTCGGCGGTGGCGGCCAGCTCGGTGAACACGGGCGCGAGCTCGGCGATGAACGCCCGCTCGGTGGGCGGCAGCGACGGGTCGGCGAGCTTGTTGTGCAGCATCCGCGCGCCCAGGCCCATGCCGACGAGCTGCTCGTTGAGATAGGAGCCGGCCCAGTCGGCCAGCCCCGGGTCGACGGGCCGGTCGAACGTGAACACCCGCTTGGACACCCCGCCGGTGGACGTGATCAC
>JAICUS010000379.1 GCA_025935735.1 Solirubrobacteraceae bacterium
ATCGCCCCCGTCATCCGCCCCATGGCGATGAGCACGAGCACCGGCAGCGCGCCCTCGGCGACGATGAAGCACGCCGCCAGCACGGCGTGCAGCGGCGCCGCGCTCCACAGCAGCGCGAGCGCCCGCACCCGCGCACCGCCGCCCCATCGCCGCGGGTCTCTTCGCCGGCGCTCGCGCACGGCGGCGGAAGCTACGCGCGGCCGGCCTGGGTATCGAGCCCGCCGCCGTCATCGTTCGATGCGTCCGGCGCATCGAAGAGGTGCTGCGCGAGCGCGATCGCCGCGACGACCGGCGCCGGCGGCGGCTCCGGGCGGCGCAGGAGGACGGCACGGGAGCGGGCGCCCTCCAGCTCGCGGTAGACCACGCCGGGGCGCGGCGAGGCGGCGCTGGCGGGCAGCCGGTAGGCGCCCAGGCCGGCGCCGGCGAGCGCGAGCGCCTCGGCGGGCGAGCGCGCATGGCGGGCGATCCGCAGCCGCAGCCCGCGCTCGGCCTCCGCCGCGCGCGCGGCGTCGTAGGCCGCCGGAGCGAGCTCGCGCCGCAGGAGGATCAGCGGCAGCTCGGCCAGCTCGTCCGGCGCGATCCGCTCCCGCGCCGCCAGCGGATGGTTCGCCGCGAGCGCGACCACCGCGGGCTCGGAGCGCAGCGTGAGCTCGACCATCTCGCTGCGCTCGTGCAGCGGCCGGGTGATCGCCAGGTCGACGTCGCCGCGGCGCAGCGCCGGGACGATCTCCACCAGGCGCAGCTGGCTGACGGACAGCTCGACCCGCGGGCGCGCGTCCGCCGCCGCGGCGACCAGCGGCGCGAGGAACCCGGCGAGCGTGCTCCACACGAACGCCACGCCCACCCGCCCGGGCGCCGCCACCGCCCGCGCGTGCAGCCGCTCGACGGCGGCCAGCGCGTCGCGCCCGTCCTCCAGCGCCCGCCGCCCGGCGTCCGTCAGGTCCGTCCGGCGCGACGTGCGGGTCAGCAGCGCCACGCCCAACGCCTCCTCCAGCGCCCGCACGTGGCGACTCACCTGCGGTTGGGAGAGCCCGAGCCGCAGCGCCGCCCGGCCGAAGTGGCGCTCCTCGGCGACGGCGATGAACGACCGCAGGTGCTGGAGCTCGAGATCCATGCGCCCGGCGTATGGAACCACGCCGAGTGGCGGGGGCGGCCCGTGCCCGCCCCCGCGTCGACCGAGCGCGCTAGCTGACGATCAGCTTGCCCTTCATGCCGGCGGCGCGATGGCCCGGCACGGGGCAATAGAACGTGTAGGTGCCCTTCTTGAGGCTCACCGTCACGGTCGAGGTTCCGCCCTTGTGAACGGTCTTGCCGTCCTTGTCGACGCCGTGGCCGTCCACCGCGATCGCGTGCGGGAGGCCCGACGGGTTGCTCATCTTCAGCGTGACCTTGCCGTGCCTGACGCGGATCGTGCTCACGCTGAAGCGCAGCTTGGTCTTGCTGGCGCTGAGCCTCTTGGTCGTCGCCGCCGGGCGGTTCGGCGCCCCGCTGGCCACCTGGGTGGCCGCGGTGCCGGCGACGGCCGCCGCGGTCACGGCGATCGCCGCGACCATCTTCCTGGAACGCAAGAGCATCCCTCCATTCAGTTCGGGGACCGGATGCGACGGTCTACGCAGGCCCGGCCGCCCGGGTTCGCCCCGTTCTACAGCACGCGGCGGGCCCAGGCGAACTCATCCCGGCGCCACGGGTCGTCCAGCGAGCTGACGTAGACGCCCTGGCCGGAGGAGTGGATCATCCAGTGCGGCGAGAGCGCGATGCCGACGTGGATGATGTTGCGCTCGCTGGCCCGGCTCTTGAACGACGCGCGGCCGAAGAACAGCAGGTCGCCGGGCCGGACGGCCGCGCGCTCGATGCGCTGCCGCCGGCGGATCTCGCCCGCCATCTGCGCGGCGGTGCGGCCGCCGATCCGCGCGCCGGCCGGGTTGCCGGAGAGCTTGAAGACGCGCCAGACGAAGCCCGAGCAGTCATAGCCGCCGTGGGCCTGATAGCCGAACCGGCTCGACACCGCGTCGGTCTCGCCGCCCCAGACGTACGGCATGCCGATCTTCGACACCGCGAGCGACAGCGCGGTGCGCTGGGCGGCGTCGTAGCGCGGGAGTCCGAAGGCGGACAGCTGCGCGCGGGCGCCCTCGACCGCCCACTCGCCCGCGTGCAGGATCGTGGCCAGCGAGTGCGCCGCCTCGGCGCGGGTGATCGGGTCCCAGGGGTAGAGCTCGAGCTTCTCGTCCGGCGCGGGGTGATCGTCGCGGAGGCCGAGGTAGCGGGCGACCACCTCGGTGCCGAACGTCCGCGGCGGGCGCAGGCCGGCGGCGCGGGCGGTCTCCTGCACGTGGGCGGCGACGTCGCTGAGGCCGAGCTGGGCGACCAGCCGGGCGTCGAAGCCGGTGACGCTCACGGTGGCGGACGAGCCGGCGGCGAGCGGCGCCTGCCCGTCGCGCGCGGCGACGGCGCCCAGCGCGCCGGCCAGCTGCGCGCCGGTCAGCGGCTGCTCGCCATGGAAGCGGCCGTCGGCCAGCTCGGGCAGCAGCCCGGCGCGGACCACGGCGCGCTGCTCGGGCTTGTTCCAGCCGCCGAGCGTGGCGGCGTGGGCGTCGGCGGTGGGCAGGAGGAGGGCCGCGGCGGTCGCGGCGGTGAGCAGGAAATCGGTACGGCGCATCCCTCATGGCTTCGGCTGGGAGGCGAGGACGCTTGAATCCCGCCCGGAGGTTTGCCCTGTGTGTGCACGGGTGACAGGTGTATGCACAAGTTCCGGCGGTACGAGGAGGCACGCGATGAAGCGATACCTGGCGGTTGCGCTGGCCGGAGCGCTTGCGCTGGCGGGCTGCGGCGGTGGCGGCGGCACCTCGAGCAGCGGCGGCACCACCACGATCAAGGTCGGCGTGCTGCCCATCTCCGACGTCGCGCCGCTCTATCTCGGGATGAAGAAGGGCTTCTTCTCCCAGCAGCACCTCGTCGTCCAGCCGCAGCCGATGCAGGGCGGCGCCGCGGTCGTCGCCGGCGTGGTCGGCGGCTCGCAGGCGTTCGGCTTCTCCGCCACCGAGCCGCTGATGGTGGCCAAGCAGAAGAACCTGCCGGTGAAGATCGTCACGACCGGCAACCAGGCGTCCAAGCAGCCCGCGCAGGACTGGTCGGCGATCATGGTCTCCGGCAAGAGCCCGGTCCACTCGCTCAAGGACCTCGCGGGCAAGACGATTGCCACCAACGCGCTCAAGAACACCAACCAGCTCGCCGCGCTGGCGCTGCTCAAGCGGGCGGGCGTCGACGTCTCGTCGGTCAAGTGGATCGAGGTCGCCTTCCCGGACATGCCCGCCGCGCTGGCCTCCGGCCGCGTCGACGCCGCCACGCCGGTCGAGCCGTTCGTCACGCTGATCAAGAAGTCCGGCGGCCGGATGGTCTCGCCGCTGTTCGCCGGCGTGGACCCGGGGATGACGATCGGCACCTACTTCACCACCGACAAGCGCATCCAGCAGGACCCGCAGCTCGTGCGGCGCTTCGCCACGGCGATGAACCGGTCGCTCGACTACGCCCAGGGCCACCCCGACGAGGCCCGCGCGGTCATCAAGGCCTACACGAAGATCCCGCCGGCCGCGGTGGCCAAGATCAACCTGCCGCTGTGGAGCAGCGACCTCAACCGGCCGAGCATCCAGCTGATGGGCCGGCTGGCCAGCCAGTTCGGCTACACGAGCAGCCAGGTCGACGTCGGCCGGCTCATCTGGTCCGGCGCGGGCGGCTAGCGCGTGCCGTTGAGCGCCGCGACCGCGCGGAACAGGTCGCCCTGGCGGTAGAAGTCGACCGCGACCAGGTTGGGGATGTGGCCGCGGATCCGCCGGCACTCGCGCAGGCGGTGCAGCAGCGGGTCGTAGGCGTTGACCTGACGCGCGTTGGAGGGCAGCGGGACGGGGTCGGTGGTGATCCAGTGGTTGACCAGGAACAGCGGCGCGCCTTCCGGGCCGCGGTTGCGGCGGCAGCTCGAGTCGGTCTGCGCGCGGTCGGTGAGCTGGGCCGGCCGGGAGAACGAGAACGGCGTCTCCTCGGTGATCTCCTTGTAGGCGAGGTGGTACCACGGAGCCCCGCCGGCCTCGTTCTCGGCCAGGAAGACCACCCGCTGCCCGGAGTCGATCATCTGCCGCAGCGTCGGCCAGCGGCCGCGGCCGGTCGGCCCGGTGTACGCCATGCCCGCGAGCCCCGCCTTCTCGACCGCGCCCACGAAGTCCGAGGGCGTGACGTAGTCCTGATTGACGATGACGAGCACCTCGCCCGGGTTGGCCACCAGGAAGTCGTGGACGTCGGTCAGCACCGAGTCCAGCGGCGTGCCGCCGAGCTCGCAGAACGAGTGGCAGAGGTACATCCCGCGTGTTCCGGCCCCCTTGAATCCGAGGCGCTCGCGCAGGCGCATCGCCGAGTCGACGGCGCTGGGGCTCACGCCGTCCTGCCGGGCCCGGGCGCGCAGTTCCTCGGGGTCGCCGACGTCCGTGCGCAGCCTGCCGTCGGACAGGCGGTCGGCGTAGTGCGTGTCGATCAGCAGGCCGCGGATGCCGTCGCGGAGTTGCTGGGGGATCGGATGGTCCTGCTGGGAGGCGAACCAGCCGGGCAGCGGGGCCGACATCGAGTTGTGCGTCGCGGGCAGGGCGACCTGCTCGAGCGACCGGTCGCACAGCGCCGCGCTGCCCTCGCACGTCCCGGCCGCCGGCGCGGCCGTCGACACGCCGCCGGTGCCGACGAACGTCCCCACCGCGACGGCGACGATGGCCGCCGCCACCACGGCGCCGAGCGCCCTCCGCCCGCGGCCCGCCCGGTGAGCGCCGGGCTCGGCCGGCCGGTAGATGACCCAGAGGACGGCGCTGATCCCGACATACACGAGGTAGAGCCCGGCGAGCGTGAACGCGAGCTGCAGCAGGGTGTCGCGGGCGACCAGGCACGCGATCCCGAGCGCGACGAGCGCGGCGCCGCGGACGACGCGCAGCGCCGGCCGCCGGGGCTCGGCGGCGACCCGGCGCGCGGCGTCGCGCAGCGCGCCGTCCAGCGCCACCGGCCGGATCAGCGACGCCGCCGCCGCGGCGACCACGGCCCCCGAGCCGGCGAGGACCCAGGCCGCGGTCGTCAGGTCGCCCAGGAACGCGTCCCACACCGCGCGGGCCGCGGCGCGCTCGTCGGCGCCGGCGACCTGGGCGAGCGCGACCGACCGGGCGATCGAGAGCGCCACGACGATCGCCACGCCGCCGATGGCCACGCCGGTGCCGAGGCGCACGACGGCGCGGCGGCGATCGGAGGCGAGCGCGACGGCGCCCACGGCGGCCGCGAGCGCCACGGCGAGCAGGATCCAGGCCAGCGTGCGCACGGCGTCGGCCACGCGGACGGCCCGGCCGGCGGCGCCCCCGATGCGACGCTCGAGGATCTCGATCCGGCCCGTCGAGCGCACCTGAGCGGCCAGCGAGGGCCGGACGACGTCCAGGGAGGCGGCGGCGATCGTCCCGAGGTCCCCGACGGTGAGCGTGACGGTGTTCGCGTCGCGCTGGAACACCGCGCGGTGCACGTCGCGCACGCCCGCCCGGAACGCCCCGGTGAACGCGCCGCCGCCGACGAGCGACGAGATGGTCGACTGGATCAGCGGCCGGGCGGCCAGCAGGTTGCTCTTGTGCTCGAGCACGACCTGGTCGGTGACCCGCTGCGCGATCAGGCCGCGGACGCTGCTGTCGCGCAGTGCCGCGGTCGCGCGGTTGGCGAACTGGTCGGAGTCGACCGCGGCGTGCTCCACGTAGCCGACCAGCAGCGCGGCAGCGGAGGCCGCCGACGCCAGGACGACCAGCATCCACGCGACGGCGTCACGGCCCCGGCGCGGCGTCACGGCTGCGTGTCGCGGTCGAGGACGTGATTCACTGCGCGGACTCGAGCGTGACCCTGCTCCATGTCGCCACCACCGGGTCCGACGCCGCCGACGGCTCCGCGGACCGCCCCTTCCGGACGATCGGCCGGGCTGCCGTCCTCGCGCGGCCGGGTGACACGGTCGTCGTGCACGGCGGCGAGTATCGCGAGTGGGTCAAGCCGCCG
>JAICUS010000757.1 GCA_025935735.1 Solirubrobacteraceae bacterium
GCTCGTCGTTCAGGGGAGCGTGGAGGAGGACTCCGATCTCGGCGTGCTGGGCGAGCTGCTGGCCGAGCGCCGCGGCGGCCCCGTGGAGATCCGCGCGGCGGAGCGCGGCGGCAAGCGCCGCATCCTGGACCTGGCGGAGCGCAACGCCCGGCTGGCGCTCGACCAGGAGAAGCTGCGGGCCGAGCGCAAGCGCCAGCAGCGGGTCGACTCGCTCTCCGGCCTGCAGGCGGCGCTGGAGCTGGACAGCCTCCCGCTGCGCGTCGAGTGCTTCGACATCTCGCACCTCGGCGGCACGTACACGGTGGCCTCGATGGTGGTGTTCGAGGGCGGCGCGCCCAAGAAGAGCGACTACCGGCGCTTCACCATCCGCGAGGTCGAGCCGGGCGACGATTACGCGGCGATGGCGGAGGTGCTGACGCGGCGGTTCGGGCAGTGGGCCAAGCAGCAGGAGCGCTCGCCTTACGACGCCGAGCGCGACGCGTCGTTCGCCGCGCTGCCGAACCTGGTGATCATCGACGGCGGCAAGGGCCAGCTGGCCGCCGGCCTGGAGCCGCTCGAGGGCTTCCGCGAGCGCGGCGTCGCCGTCGTCTCGCTGGCCAAGCGCGTCGAGGAGGTCTTCCGGCCGGGGAATCCCGAGCCGGTGGTGATGCCGCACGACACGCCGGAGCTGCAGCTCGTGCAGCGGGTGCGCGACGAGGCGCACCGCTTCGCCATCACCCACCACCGCATCCGCCGCGACCGGGCGATGACCGAGTCGATCATGGACGAGCTGCCCGGCGTCGGGCCGTCGCGCAAGCGCACGCTGCTCAAGCACTTCGGCTCGCCGGAGGCCGTGCTCGCCGCGACCCGCGAGGAGCTGGAGAACGTCCCCGGCTTCCCGCAGAAGGTCGCGCGCGACCTCTACGCCCATCTCAACAAGACGGGTCGCTGATGGCCAACGCCGTAAGAGATGCGTCGGTCGACGGTCGCCGGGGCTCGCGCCTGCGCGACCTGGTGGTCATCTCCGGGCTCTCGGGCGCCGGCAAGTCGTCGGCCATGAACGTCTTCGAGGACGCCGGCTACTTCTGCGTGGACAACCTGCCGGCGGAGATGATCCGCTCGCTGGCCGACCTGTTCATGCACGAGGGCTCGAAGGTCGAGCTCGCCGCGGTGGTGTGCGACTCGCGCGGCGGCGAGTACCTGGCCTCGCTGGCCGGGGTGATCGACCGCCTCGCCGAGGCGGGCGTCGTGCACCGCGTGGTGTTCCTGGAGTGCGACGAGGAGACGCTGCTCACCCGCTACAAGGAGACGCGCCGGCGCCACCCGCTGGCGCCCCAGGGCAGCGTGGTGGACGGCATCCGGGCCGAGCAGGAGCTGCTCGCGCCGGTGCGCGAGCGGGCGGACCTGGTGATCGACACGACGGGGCTGTCCGCCGCCGGCCTGCGGCGCAAGGTGGCCGACGAGCTGCTCGAGCCCGCCACGCCCGGCCGGCTCGCGGTCACGTTCACCTCGTTCGGCCACAAGCACGGCCCGCCGCGCGACGCCGACCTGTCGCTCGACGTGCGCTTCCTGCCCAACCCGCACTACGAGGCGGCGCTGCGCCCGCTCACCGGCTTCGACAAGCGGATCGTCGACTACGTGGCCCGCGACGGCCGGCTCGAGCAGTTCTACGCCCACGTCGTCCCGCTGCTGGAGTTCCTGCTGCCGCAGTACGTCACCGAGGGCAAGGCGCACCTGATGGTGGCGATCGGCTGCACCGGCGGGCGTCACCGCTCGGTGGCCATCGCCGAGCACCTCGCCGCGGTGTTCCGCGACCGGGAGGAGCTCTTCGTCGAGGTCAACCACCGCGACGTGGACCGGCTGCCGCTCAAGCGGTAGGTTCCGCGCGTGGCCAGCACGCGTCGCACCTTCGCGCTGACCCGCGTGGAGGTGGCGCGCGACCCGCACTTCCGCCACGTCGTCCATCACGCGCGGCTGTCGGTGTCAGGCGCGCACGACTGGACCGCGCGCACGCGCGTGACCGGGCTCAAGGCCGGCGAGGAGTACCACTACCGCTTCGCCACCGCCGACGCGCACTCGCACGCCGGCCGCTTCCGCACCGCCTATCCGGCCGGGTCGCGACAGCCGCTGAGGATCGCGTTCTTCTCCTGCCAGGAGTTCACCGCCGGCTACTACCACGCGCACCGCGACCTGCTCACGCAGGACGTCGACCTGGTGGTCTGCCTGGGCGACTACATCTACGAGAAGGCCTACGAGACCCCTGTGCGGCCCGACGACAGCGCCCCGATCGACGGCGAGGCGCAGACGCTGGCCGAGTACCGGGCCAAGTACTCGATCTATCACTCGGACGCTTACCTGCGCGAGGTGCGGCGCAACTTCGCGCTGGTGGCCGAGTGGGACGACCACGAGGTCGAGGACAACTACGCCGGCGAGCTGGGCGGCGGCGCGGCCGGCACCCGGCGTGTGCCGTTCCCGCAGCGGCGGGCGAACGCC
>JAICUS010000195.1 GCA_025935735.1 Solirubrobacteraceae bacterium
CGCGGACGCTGCCGCCGTGGGCGTCGGGCACCAGGCGCACGATGGCCAGCCCGAGGCCCCAGGCCCGCCGCCCCCGCCCGGCGGGGGCGCCGGAGAATCGGGGGAAAACCCCCGGGGGGGGGGGGGCGGGGCGGGGGCCGGGGGGGGGCACTGGGGCGCCGGGGGGCCCCCGCCCACGGCGGCAGCGTCCGCGCCGAGGCGGCGGACGGCGGCGGCGCGCTGCTGCGGCTGCGGCTGCCGGTCGTTCAGGAAATCCCTATCTACGGCTGAAAGCGCTCTCAGCGCGCCGGCGCTCCATTGGGGCATGCTCATTCGCTTGCTCCTCGCCGCGCTCGCGGCGACGGCATCGCTCGCCGCGTGCGGGGGCGATCCGCAGAAGCCCGCAGCCGACCGCGAGGCCGCCGCGCGCAAGGCGATGCTCGCCTATGCCGCCTGCATGCGCTCCCACGGCGTGGCCATGCAGGACCCGCAGTTCAACTCCGACGGCGGCGTGACGCTCAACAGCGGCGGCCCCGGCGCGAAGGACAACGCCTCGCCGGAAACGCAGCGCAAGGCGCAGGCGGCCTGCGCGCACTTCATGCGGGAGATCAAGCCGCCCGGCGGCAACTCGCCCGCCCAGCAGGCCGAGTTCCGCAAGGCGGCGCTGGCGAACTCGCGCTGCATGCGCGCGCACGGCGTGCCGAACTTCCCGGACCCGGAGTTCGGCGCGAACGGCCAGGTGTCGATCAAGATCTCCAAGGGCTCCGGGGTCGACCCGCGCAGCCCGGCGTTCCAGAACGCCCAGGAGGCCTGCGCCAAGTACCGGCCGAAGCGGGTGGTGGAAGGATGAGGCCGCTCCTCGTGCTCGCCGTGCTGGCGCTGGCGGGCTGCGGCGGCGCCGGCGCGACGCCCGACCCGGCGGCCCCCGCCTCGTCGACCGCCTCGGTCGAGCGGCGCGACCTCGTCGACCGCGACACCGTGTCCGGGACGCTCGGCTACGCCGACGCCGGCACGCTGGCCGCCGGCGCGGCCGGCACGATCACCCGGCTGCGCAGCGCGGGCAGCGTGGTGCGCCGCGGGCGCTCGCTGTACTCGCTCGACGGCCACCCGGCGGCCTGGCTGCTCTACGGCGCGCTGCCGGCCTGGCGCGACTTCACCCCCGGCATGACCGACGGCGCCGATGTGCGCCAGCTCGAGCGCAACCTGCGCGCGCTCGGCTACCAGCCCGGCTACGTGGACGGCGACTGGGACGCGGACACGACCGCGGCCGTCGAGCGCTTCCAGAAGGCGCGCGGGCTCACCCGGACCGGCTCGCTGAGCCGCACGCAGCTCCTCTTCCGCGACGGGCCGACGCGGATCGGCGAGCTGCGCGCCGCCGCCGGCGACCAGGCCGCGCCGGGCCATCCGCTGGCCGACATCACCTCCACGCATCAGCAGGTGACGGTCGCGCTGGACGCCGAGCGCCAGACGATCGCCCGCGACGGCGAGCGGGTGAGCGTCGAGCTGCCCAGCGGCCGGACGGTGCGCGGCCGCATCACCGACGTCGGCAAAGTGGCCACGCACAGTCGCGACGCCACGATGATCCCCGTGACGATCGCCCTGCGCGCCCGGGCGACGGACCTCGACCAGGCGCCGGTGAGCGTCGGGTTCGCCGTCGAGAGCCGCAAGGACGCACTCGCGGTCCCCGTCAAGGCCCTGCTGGCCCGCCAGGGCGGCGGCTACGCCGTCGAGCTGGCCGACCACCGGCTCGTGCCGGTCACGCCGGGACTGTTCGCCGACGACTGGGTCGAGGTGTCCGGGGCGCTGCGCCCGGGCCAGCGGGTGGTGACGGCCGAATGAGCGCGGTGCTCGAGCTGCGGGATGTGTGCAAGACGTATCCCGGCGGCGTGGAGGCGCTGCGCGGCGTCACGCTGCGCGTCGATCCGGGGGAGCTCGTGGCGGTCGTCGGGCCGTCCGGCTCGGGCAAGTCGACGCTGCTGCACGTGATGGGGACGCTGGAGCGGCCGACCGCGGGCGCGGTGCGCGTGGCCGGCCACGACGCCGGCGGGCTGGGCGACGCCGGCCTCGCCGCCCTGCGCGCACGGCTGATCGGCTTCGTGTTCCAGCAGTTCTTCCTGCTCGACGGGATGAGCGCGCTGGACAACGTGGCCACCGGGCTGCTCTACACGGGCGCCGGGCCCGCCGAGCGCCGCGCCGCCGCCCGCGAGGCGCTGACCCGGGTGGGGCTGGAGCACCGGCTCACCCACGCGCCGTCCGCGCTGTCGGGCGGCGAGCGCCAGCGCGTGGCCATCGCCCGCGCGCTGCTCGGCCGCCCGGCGATCCTGTTCGCCGACGAGCCGACCGGCAACCTCGACAGCCGCTCCGGCCAGGGCATCCTCGCGCTGCTGCACGAGCTCAACGCCGGCGGCGCCACGATCGTGGTGATCACCCACGACCGCGCGATCGCCGCCGGGCTGCGGCGGCGGATCGAGCTGCGCGACGGCGCGGTCGAGGCGGACGCATGACCGCGCTCGCCGCCAGCCGGCTGTCGGCCTCCGACGTCCTGCGCACCGGCGCGCTGGGACTGCGCGTGCGCCGGGCGCGCGCCGCGCTCTCCGCGCTCGGCATCGCCATCGGCGTCGCCGCGATGGTCGCCGTGCTCGGCATCTCCGGCTCCTCGAAGGCCGACCTGCTGGCCCAGCTCGACCGGCTGGGGACGAACCTGCTGCGGCTCTCGCCGGGGCAGACGTTCCTGGGCGACCGCGCGCAGCTGCCCGAGTCCGCGCCGGCGATGCTGCGGCGCGCCCGGGGCGTCGAGGGCGTCGCCGCGACCGCCGCCGTGGACGGGCAGACCGTGCGGCGCTCGCCCTACATCGACGCGGCCGAGACCGGCGGCATCAGCGTCGCCGCGGCCGACCCGTCGCTGGCCCGGACGCTGGGCGCGACCCTGCGGCGCGGGCGCTTCCTCGACCGCGCGCTGGGCCGCTACCCGACCGTGGTGCTCGGCGCGGGCGCCGCGGCCACGCTGGGCATCGACGACGTCGACTCGCGCGTGTGGCTCGGCGGGCAGTGGTTCACCGTCGTCGGGATCCTCGACCCGGTGACGCTCGACCCCAACCTCGACAGCGCCGCGCTCATCGGCTTCCCCGCGGCCGAGCGGCTCTTCGACACCGACCCCAACGCCACCACGGTCTACGTCCGCGCCGACGCGGACCGCGTGAGCGCCGTGCGCGACCTGCTCGCCGCGACCGCGAACCCGGAGCACCCGGAGGAGGTCGAGGTCTCGCGGCCGTCCGACGCGCTGGAGGCCCAGGCCGACGCCAAGACCGCGTTCACGTCGCTGTTCCTCGGCCTGGGCGCGGTGGCGCTGCTGGTCGGCGGCGTGGGGATCGCCAACGTGATGGTGATCTCGGTGCTCGAGCGGCGCGGCGAGATCGGCCTGCGCCGCGCGCTGGGAGCCACGCGCCGCCACGTCGGCCTGCAGTTGGAGGCCGAGTCGCTGCTGCTGGCCGGCGCCGGCGGCGTGGCCGGGACGCTGCTGGGCGCCGCCGTCACCGCCGGCTACGCCGCGAGCGAGGGCTGGCCGGTCGCGCTGCCGGCGGCCGTGCTGGCCGGCGGCGTGGGCGTCGCGGTCGCCGCGGGCGGGGTCGCCGGCCTCTATCCGGCGCTGCGCGCGGCCCGCCTGGCGCCCACCGAGGCACTGCGCGCTTAGGAACTCTTCGTGAACGGTTCATCTCGGCCCAACCTGAGCGTCCTAATTTCAGTGTCAACGCGACTCGAGGTTGTCCCCTCCGAACCCCCCAACGGCCCTTGTCGCGTAGCGCCGGCGGCGCCTGACTGACCCACAGGCGCCGCCGGCCCCCTCTTCCGTAGCCTCAGGCCATGCTCCCGCCCGGCCCGGCCGAGCCCGCGGCGCTGCAGACCGTCGAGTGGATCGTCCGCCCGACCGCGCTGCTGCGCCGGGCGCAGGCGCGCTACGGGGAGCCGTTCACGCTGCGCACGGCCTACTGGGACGCGCCGCTGGTGCTCGTGTCGGACCCCGAGGAGATCCGGCGGATCTTCGCCGCGCCCGGCGAGGTGCTGGCCGGCGGCGAGGGGGCGGCGTTCCTGGAGCCGTTCGTCGGGCCGACCTCGGTGCTGGTCACGCACGGCGAGGCGCACCTGCGCCGGCGCCGCCAGGCGCTGCCGCCGCTGCACGGCGAGGCGCTGCGCGGCTGGACCGCGACGATGGCGGAGATCGCGCACGCCGAGCTCGACACGTGGGCGCCGGGGCGGCCGGTGCGGACGCTGGCGCGGATGCAGGCGCTGACGCTCGAGGTGATCCAGCGCGTGGTGTTCGGCAGCCGCGACCCCGAGCTGCGCGACGCGCTGCGGGCCGCGCTGGACATGACGCAGTCGACGCCGAACCTGATCGCGATGTCGCTCGTCCGCGTCGGGCCGGGCTCGCCGTTCGGGCGCTTCCTGCGCGCGGTCGAGCGCATCGACGCGCTGCTGGCCGAGCGGCTCGCGGCGCCCGCGCCCGGCTCGGTGGCCGCGCTGCTCAAGGACGCCGTGACGCCGGACGAGCTGCGCGACCAGGTCGTCACGCTGCTGGCCGCCGGCCACGAGACCACCGCCACCGCGCTCGCCTGGGCGCTGGAGCGGCTCGCCCGCCACCCGGCTGAGCTGGCCGCGCTGCGCGCGGGCGACGACGAGCGGCTCGACGCCGCGGTCAAGGAGGTGCTGCGGGTGCGGCCCGTGCTCTCGATCGCCTCCCGCAAGGTGCGCGAGCCGTGGGAGCTCGGACGCCACACGCTGCCGGGCGGCACCTATGTAGGCGCGTGCCTGTACCTGGCGCACCGCCGCGCCGACGTCTGGCCGGACCCGACGGCGTTCCGGCCCGCGCGCTTCGTGGACGGCGGCGCGGCCGAGCCGTTCGCCTGGGTGCCGTTCGGCGGCGGCGTGCGGCGCTGCCTGGGCGCGTCGTTCGCCGCGCTGGAGATGCGCGAGGTGCTGCGCGCGGTCGCCGCCCGCTTCACGCTGCGCCCTGACCGGCCCCAGGGCGAGCGCATGCGCCGCCGCTCGATCACGCTCGCGCCCGCGCGCGGGGGAACGGTGATCCCGGACGCGCTAGCGTGACGCTCCGCGCATGCCTGGCATGTTCTGCCGCCACAACCGCCTCACGGCCAACTGCCCGATCTGCTCGCGCGAGCTGAACGAGGACCTGCGGGCGCGGGCGCCGGTGCGGGCCAAGCCGGTCGCCCCGCGCAGCCGGGCCAGCACCGCGCCGCCGCGCTCCGGCCGGCTCGTCACCCGCAAGCTCGCCCGGGCGGCGGACGACGGCTACCGCAACCCGCTCGTGCCCGGGCTGCGCGCCACGGCCGACGCCGAGCGACTCGCCGTCGCGCTGACCGACGCGGCCGCGCGGCTGGAGCCGCCGGGCCCGTACCCGGAGATCGCCGCGGAGCCGGACCTCGAGCAGGCCACCTGGCTGGCGTTCCTGCTCGTGCTCGCCGGGCCGCAGGCGCCGGAGCTGCAGCGCGTGCTGCTGGAGGCGCGCCCGCGCTTCGCCGACGACGTGAGCGCCGAGCTGCCCGCGCCCCGCGCCCGCACCGCCGAGGCCTACCGCGCCTGGGTCGGGCGCGCCGGCTCGCAGCAGGCGGCGTTCACCGGCGACGCCGGCTGGACGCCCGAGCGCCGCTTCGGCCGCGTCTTCGAGCGCCTCGCGCTGCCCGGCTTCGGCCGCGGCGCGCGCTTCGAGCTGCTGGTCACGCTCGGCGCGGCCGGGCGCTACGAGCTGGCCGCCGACGGCCTGCACCTCGTCGAGGACGATCCGACCACGCTCGCCGCCAAGCGCGCGCTCGTCTCCGGCGACCGGATGCTGCTCGAGCGCCGCGCGCGCGACCTCGCCGACGCGTGCGCGCTGCCGCTGGCGGCGCTCGACCGCGGCCTCGCCGTCTGGGGCACCCCCGGCGAGCACGTGGACCTCACGCGGGAGCCCGCCCCCGAGGCGGCGGCCGCGCTGGGGCTGCGCGGCTAAGCTCAGGCGATGGCCACCTACGCCTCGCGACCGGCGTGGGACGTGCGCACGCGGGCGCTGACCAGGACGCGCCTCGCGGTCCCGGGCGCGTTCGTGTCGCTGCTGCTGATCTCGCTGTACCTCCGCACGCGCGAGATCGGCATCGGCTTCTGGATCGACGAGGGCCTGTCAGTCGGGATCGCGAACCGCCCGCTGGGGCAGATCCCGCACGCGCTCCGGGAGGACGGCTCGCCGCCGCTCTACTACGTGCTGCTGCACTTCTGGATGACGCTGAGCGGCGACAGCGAGGCCGGCGTGCGCGCGCTGTCGCTGCTGTTCGCGCTGCTGGCCATCCCCGCCGCCTGGTGGGCCGCCGCGAAGGTGTTCCGCAGCACGAAGGCCGCCTGGATCGCGGCGGCGCTGGCCGCGCTGAACCCGTTCCTGAGCCAGTACGCGCAGGAGGCGCGCATGTACTCGCTCGTGGCGCTGCTGATCTTCCCCGCGACCGCGTGCTTCCTGCGCGCCTACGCGATGGACGCCGGCTCGCCGCAGGAGCGCCGCCCGTGGATCGCCGGCTTCGCCGTCTCCGAGGCCGCCGCGCTGTACACGCACAACTGGCCGATCTTCTTCGCCGTCGCCGCGGCCGTCGCCTGGGCCGCGCTCTACCGGATGGCGCCGCCCGAGCGCCGCCGGGAGCTCTTCCGCGACGGGCTGCTCGGCTTCGGCGGCGCCGTCGTGCTCTACCTGCCGTGGCTGCCGACGACGCTCTACCAGGCCGCCCACACCGGCGCGCCGTGGTCGGAGCGGCCGACGCCGAGCGGGCTGAGCGACGTCGGCACCCAGCTGCTCGGCCGCGTGCCGCAGATCGTGCTGCTGATCTGCGCCGGCGCCGGCCTGCTGGCGCTGCTGCGGCCGCGCGGGGAATCCCAGCGCTTCACCGAGCGCGGCCGCACCGTCCTCACGCTGATCGTGCTCGGCCTGGGGACGGTCGTGCTGGCCTGGCTGGCCTCCCAGGCCTCGCCCGCCTGGGCCAACCGCTATCTGGCCGTCGCGCTGGCGCCCTGGCTGCTGCTCGCGGCCGGCGGGCTCGCGTTCGCCGGCCGGCTCGGCCTCGTCGGCCTCGTGCTCGTGGCGATCATGTGGGCGCAGGACGCCGCGCCGTCGGAGAAGAGCAACGTCCGCCCGGTGATGCAGGCGATCGACCCGAGCCTGCGCTCCGGCGACCTGGTGATCTCCACGCAGCCGGAGACGCTGGCGGTCATCCGCTACTACGCCGTGGACGGGCTGCGCTACGCCACGCTGACCGGCGGGCGCGAGGACGTCGGCGTGTGGGACTGGCGCGACGGCGTCGACCGGCTCGAGCAGACCAGCCCCGCGCGGGACCTGAAGCCGCTCATCGACGCCCAGCCGGCGGGCAGCCGGATCGTCCTGGTGACGCCGATCTTCTGGTCGCTCGCCCGCTGGCAGGCGCCGTGGACGTCGCTCATCCGCCTGCGGTCGCAGCAGTGGGAGCAGGCGCTGAGCAACGACCCGCGGCTGCGGATCACCGCGATCCAGCCGCAGAGCTTCGAGCCGCCGGCAACGAGCCCGGTTCAGGCGACGGTGCTGGTGAAGACCCGGTAGTCGCGGGGAGGGTCAGCCGGAAGCGCGCGCCGGCCTCCGAGTCGGCCAGCACGAGCGTGCCGTTCATCCGCTCGGCGAGCTCGCGGCCGATGGCCAGCCCGAGCCCGAAGCCGCTCTGCGCGCGCGCGCTGCGCCCGCGGTGGAAGCGCTCGAAGATCCGCTCGCGCTCGTCGTCCGGGACGCCGGGGCCGCGGTCGGCCACCTCGACGGTCACCCGGCCGCCGTCGTGCGCGGCCGTGACGGCGATCGGCTCGCCCTCCGGCGCGTAGCGCAGCGCGTTGTCGATGAGGATGCGCACCACCCGCGCGCACGCCGCGGGGTCGGCGCGCGCCCAGCACGGGCGGTCGGACGGCACGATGTCGAGGTCGACCCGCCGCTCGGCCGCGGCCAGCGCGAACTCGGCCGCCACGGCGCGGGTGATCTCGCCCAGCTCCACCGGCTCGGAGCGCAGCTGCACCGCGGCGTCCAGGCGCGAGAGGTCGAGCAGCTCGCTCGCCAGCACCGACAGCCGCCGCAGCTCACGCCGCGCGCCCGCCACCTGCTCCTGCGCGTCCTCGAGGTCCGCGCCGTCGCGCAGGTCCTCGTCGAGCAGCTCCATCGTGCCCTGGAGCATGGTCAGCGGCGTGCGCAGCTCGTGCGACGCGGTGGCCACGAACGAGCGCCGGGCCGTCTCCTGGCGGCGCAGCTCCTCCTGCATGCGGGCCAGCGCCCGGGCCAGGTCGCCCACCTCGTCGCGTCCCTTGTCGCGCGGCGTCGGCGCCTCCGGCCCCTCGGCCGTGATCCGCAGCGCCGCGCGCTGCAGCCGGCCCAGCCGGCGGGTCAGCGTGCTCGAGAGCGCCAGCGCGAGCCCCACGGCGACGGCCAGCCCGATGGCCGCGGCGACCAGCAGCGCGTTGCGCACGAGCTTGACCGCGGTGGCCACCTCGGTCAGCGGCCGGTCGGCCACCACGACGCCGACGGGCGTCGCGCCATCGGCGGCCACCAGCGGCATGGCCACCTGGAGGTCCTCGTCGTCGACCTCGTGGACCGTGCGGCCGACGCGCATGGCCTGGAGCCCGATCAGCAGCGCGTCGCGCTGGGAGTCGAAGCCGAAGTCGGTGTCGGTGAGGAAGCTGGTGTCCGGCGAGTTGATGGCCGGCGTCAGTCACGCGTTGGCCACAAGCACGCGCGCGCCCGTGCGCTGGCGCAGCTCGTTCGCGAACCCCGACAGCGTGGCCTCCAGGGCCTGCTGGGCCTTGGAGGCGGGCTGGAGGTGCGCCGGCAGCCGGTGGCGGAGCATCGCGTCGTCGAACTCGCCGTAGAGGTCCTCCACCGCGCTCTGGAGGTTCGTCGCGCTCTGCTGGCGCAGCCGGTGCTGGAGCGGGCTGAGCGTGATCGCCGCCGCCACGGCCAGCGTGACGGCGCTCGTGGCCACCAGGGCGAGCAGCAGCCGCCCCCGGAGCCCCCGGAGCGCGCGCCCGATCATGTCTCGCGGAAGCGGTAGCCCTGGCCGGGCACGGTCAGGATGAGGCTGGGCGACTCCGGGCGCGCCTCGAGCTTCTCGCGCAGGTGCCGGATGTGCACGTCGATCGCGCGCGGGTCGCGGTACGCGGAGTCGCCCCAGATGGCCCGCAGCAGCTCCTGGCGGTTGAACGCGTGCCCGGGGCGCGACATCAGGCAGGCCAGCAGCTCGAACTCGCTGAACGTCAGCCGCACCGGGTTGCCCTCCACGGCGACGCGGCGCAGGTCGCGGTCGAGCTCGACCGGCCCGACGCGCAGGTTGCCCTCGACCACGCGGCCCTGGGCGCGGCGCAGCACGGCGCGGATGCGGCTGCGCAGCTCGGCCAGCCCGAACGGCTTGGTCACGTAGTCGTCGGCGCCCGCCTCCAGGCCCTGCACGGCGTCGGCCTCGGAGTCCAGCGCGGTGAGCATGATGATCGGCACCACGTCGCGCCGCGAGCGCAGCATCCGGGCCACGTCGTAGCCGGTCGGCCCGGCGCCGAGCGCGACGTCGAGCAGCACGACGTCGTACGAGCGGCCGGCGGCCGCGTCGAGCGCCGTCTCGCCG
>JAICUS010000225.1 GCA_025935735.1 Solirubrobacteraceae bacterium
CAGGCGGGTGTCGGCGGCGCCGATGGTGGTGAACGCGGTCATCGCACCCGGCGAGCCGTGGAGCAGGTAGAGCACCGGGAACCGGTGGCCGGCGGCGGCCTGCGCCGCGTAGCCCGGCGGCAGGTAGACGAGGTAGCGGCTCTCCGCGCCGATCGCGGCCGAGCGGAACCGCACGGTCTTCAGCGTGCCGCGCGCGACGCCGGCCGGCGCGCTCACCGCCGGGAACCCGCGCCGCACGACGTAGCCGTGCAGGTAGGCGTAGGCGGCCGACACCCCGGTCGCCAGCCAGCCGATCGCGGCCAGCGCAACGATGCGACGCAGCATGCGACCCCAATCTAGGCGCGCCCGATGGCCCGTTCATGAGCCTCTCAGCGGGCGTAGCGCGAGATGTCCGCGGCGAGCGCGGCGGCGCTCGTGTACTGCCCGGCGTGGGTGGCCACCACCCGGCCGGTGCGGTCCAGGAACACCGTCGTGGGCAGGCCGACGAAGTGGCCGAGCCAGGCCGCGGCGTGGCCGCCGTCGTCGAAGTAGCTCGGGTAGGACACCGGGTGCCGGGCGAGGAAGCGGCGGGCGGCGCCGGTCTCGTCGTTGACGTCGAGGCCGAGGAACGCGACCTGCTTGCCGAAGCGGGCGGCGGCGGTGGCGAACAGCGGCAGCTCCTGCCGGCAGGGCGGGCACCAGGACGCCCAGGCGTTGACCACCACCGGGCGCCCGCGCAGCGCGCGCAGCCGGGCCTGCACGGCGGGCTTGCCGCCGTCCAGCAGCGCGCCCGCCTGGGCGTGCAGCGCGGCCAGCGGCGCGGGCGAGCCGGCCAGCGCGGTCCGGGCCTGCGCGCGGGTGGGCGGCGGCGCCGCCGGGCCGGGCGCGGGGCGGCGCCCGAGCAGCGTCAGGACGTCGTCGAGCAGCGCGTCGACCGTCCACGGCGTGTCCGGCCGGCGCAGGTTCCGCCGGCCCTCGTCGTTGAGCAGCCGCGAGAGCCGGCGCGGCAGGCCCGAGCCGAGCGACGGCATCCCCGGCACGGCCACCCGCAGCCGCCCGCGCGGGTCGACGACGAACACGCCGTCGGTGTGCTCGACGTCGAACGTCTCCGGCTTGTGCGTCCACCAGTCGACGTCGGCCGGCTTGCCCTGCGGCACGCGCCGGTAGGCCACGCCGAACGCCCGCCACAGCGCGTGGATCTCGGCCCGGCTGCCGGTGAGGAACCGCAGCGTCGTCCCGGTCAACCGCTTGAACGCCCGCACCCGCGCCGGCGAGTCGCGCCACGGGTCGACCGTCGCCTCGGCCACCACGACGCGCCGCGCCAGACCGTGCGCCTGAAGGCGCGCCTGCAGCTGCATGAGCGCGCCGGTGGTGAGCGGGCAGACCTCGTGGCAGAGCGTGAGCGACGGCGCGAGCACGACGTAGCGCCCGCGGAACGCCGCGAGCGACGTGTGGCGGCCCTGCTCGTCCAGCAGCGGCAGGCGCCCGACGGGCTTGGAGAGCGCGGTGCCCGCGGGCAGCTCCGGGGCCGCGGCGGCGGCCGGCGCGCCCGGCGAGGAGCCGCCGGCGGTCAGCGCGGCCACCGAGACCTCGATCGCCGCCAGCGCCGCCAGCGCGACGACGAGCCAGAAGGCGAGCGAGCGCCGCGCGCGTCCGAACACGTCCCGGATCCTGGCAGGCCCGGTCAGCCGCGGGCGCCGAGGCGCTCGCGGGCGGCCTCCCGGCGCGCCGTTCCGAGATCGGCGGCGCGGTAGCGGCCCCAGACCGCGTCGCCCAGCGCCGTGCCGCGGGCCAGCTCGCGGCGCACGTGCTGCCACGCCGCCCGGCCCTCGTCGATGCCGAGGAAGAACAGCGCCAGCGAGATCGCCGCCGAGAGCAGGCAGAGCGTGCACCAGTCGCCGGCGACGGTGGGCTGCAGGATGATCAGCGCGATCGACACCACGGCGCCGATGCTCAAGATCGCCGCGAGCGCCAGGCACGCCCAGGGCAGCCGCTGCCAGCGGTCGCGCCCGCCGAGCGCGAGCAGGAGCAGCTCGCTGCCGTAGGCGGCCACTCCGGCCAGCGCGTCCGGCACCGGATGGGTGAGGTCGAGCACCTTCGTGGCGTCGAAGAACGGGTCCCACACCGGCCAGGCGTCCCACTGGTAGAGCGTGAGGTAGCTCGCGATCACCAACCCGGTGAACGCCAGCACGGCGAGCAGCGCCCGCTTGCGGTAGCTCGTCGGGTTCGAGTCGAACCCGGGCGGGACGGGACCCTCGCCGGTCACAGCTGCGCTCGCACGCCGGGTTCCCGGGCGGCGCCGTTGGCATCGGCCTCACGCCGCGCGCGGCCGCGGCGTCCGATCGGCAGCACCGCCTTGCCCTCGCTCTCCTCGACCTGGAGGGCGGCGGTGAGATAGCCGGCCGCGGCCACCACCGCCAGCCCGGCGATGCCCGATGCGGTCTGCAGGCCGCCCGAGCCCGTCAGCTCGTGCAGGCCGCTCAGCAGCAGCCGGGTCGCCGCCAGCCCCAGCGTCAACCCCACCAGCGGCTTGCCGGCGCCCTGCCCGAGCGCGGACGCGGACAGCAGGACGCCGATCCCGAGCAGCACGAGCCCGAGCGAGTCGCTGGTCGTGCCCGGAGGCGCCAGGAGGCGAGTGAGCCCCATCGCCATCCACCCGATCGACAGCAGGCCCATCGACGTCGCCGCCGCGCCGTCGCGGGCGGGCAGGGCGAACGCGCAGCCCAGGAGTTGCAGCGGGACGCCGGCCACGAGCAGCATCAGGCCGACCTGGTGGCCGTCGGCGGCGGGGACCCAGCCGAGGTCGAGCCCCGACACGACGAGGCTGGCGACGGCCAGTCCCGCCATCCCCAGCGGCAGCGGCGAGCCCAGGGGCCGCAGGAAGATCTCGGGGCGGGTGCCGTCCATGCCGTCAGGCCTACCCGCGCGGCGCGTCGGGCGAATGAGAGCTGCCAGCCGGCTGACGCCGGCGCGCCGGGTCAGCGGGCCGACGCGCCAAGGCCCGGCGAGCCGCGCGGGCGGGAAGCGTACGGTGTGACGTAGTCGACGAAGGGCGGTCCCCATGCCAGAGCTCCTGCACCAGACGATTCGCCTCTCGGGGGGGCGGCACAGCTCGCCCGACGACGGCATGTGCGTGGCCGAGCTCGCCTCCGTGCTGGCCGGCGAGCCGTTCACCGACCACCCGGCGAGCGTCTCCCGCGTGCTCGCGGCGTTCCTGCGCACCTACAACGACCGCGCGGACGCCGATCGCCGCCAGCACCTGCTGCCCTACGCCGCGCTCGTGGTCGGCACCCGCGCCGGCCTGGACGTCGAGCGCCGGCGCGCCATGCGCTGCGTGACCTGGGCGGTCGACGACCTCGGCGCGCCGCTGCCCCGCCTGCGCCCGCGGCTGCGCCGGCTGGCCCGCGGCCTGCCGGGCGGCTCGATGGCGTTCTGCGAGCTCGCCGCCCGCTGGGCCGCGTGGCGCGTGCCGCTGCGCGACGATGCCACGCACCGGGCGGTCCTGCACCTGTTGGACGAGCTGGTGGCGATCGGTCAGCCGGACAGCCGCTTGACCGTACCGGCCACGGCGCCCGCGGCCAGCGCGCCGGCGGCGATCAGCGCCGCCGCCCGCGCCCGCTTGACGTCGCCCGGGGCCTCCGGCTTGACGCCGTAGCAGCCGTCCTCCGGCCGGCCGTCGGTGTAGCCGGCCGGCGGGTGCTCGCGGGCCAGCTTCATCACCTGGGCGGCGTGCAGCGCGCGCCGCCCGGTGCCGGACTGCTCGAGCTGGGTCTTGCAGGAGAACCCGTTGGCCACCACGATCGTCTCGCCGGTGGCCGAGCGGACCGCGGGCAGCAGGCCCTGCTCGCCGCACTCCAGCGAGATGTCGTACTTGCCGGACTCGAAGCCCCAGGAGCCGGCGAGCCCGCAGCAGCCGCCGCTGGCCTCCTCGACCTCCAGCCCCATCTTCTCCAGCAGCTGCTGCTCGCCGTCCATCCCGCCGGTGGCCTTCTGGTGGCAGTGGCCCCACAGCAGCGCCTGGCGCGTCGCCCGCGGCACCTCGACCTCGAACTCGCTGAAGAACTCGCCCCAGTGGTAGGCGTTGCGGCGCAGGCGGTCGGCGTCGTCGTCGTGGGGCAGGATGCGCTGCGACTCGTCCTTGAAGACGGCCAGGCAGCTCGGCTCCATGCCGACGATCGGCGTGCCCGCGCGGATGTCGTCGCGCAGCACGTCGATCACGCCGAGCAGGTAGCGCTCGGCGAGGTCGAGGAAGCCGTAGTCATACAGCGGCCGGCCGCAGCAGATGTGGCCCGCGGGCATGACGACGTGCCAGCCCGCCGCCTCCAGCGCCTCGACGCAGGCCACGCCGACGTCGGTGTGGAAGTGGTTGTTGAACGTGTCCGGGAAGAGGATCACCCGCCGGCCGTGCGGGTTGACCGCGGGGCGCCGGCGGAACCACTGCTGCAGCGTGATGGGCGCGAACTCCGGGATCTCGCGCCGGGAGTCCATGCCGGCGAGCAGCTTCGCCAGCCGCGAGAACGGCGGCGTCTGCGTGAGGAAGTTGACCGGGCCCGGCAGCTTGGAGGCGATCCGCGCCGCCTGGTCGATGAACCCGAACGCGTAGGCGTAGCGCGGGCGCCGGCGCTTCCAGCTCTTGTAGTGGTGGTAGAGGAACTCCGACTTGTAGGTCGGCATGTCGACGTTGACCGGGCAGTCGCTCGTGCAGCCCTTGCAGGCCAGGCACAGGTCGAGCGCCTCGTAGACGTCCTTGCTCTGCCAGCCGTCGGTGATGACCTCGCCGCGCAGCATCTCCCACAGGATGCGCGCGCGCCCGCGCGTGGAGTGCTCCTCCTCGCGGGTGACCATGTAGCTCGGGCACATCACCGTGTCGGCGTCGGGGACGCGGCACTTGCCGATGCCCACGCAGCGCAGCGCGGCGTGCGCGAAGTCCCCGCCGTCCTCGGGGTAGGCGAACTTCACCTCCGGCCGCGCGGGGTTGTACTGCGTGCCCAGCTTGAGGTTCTCGTCGATTCCGAACGGGTCGACGACCTTGCCCGGGTTCATCTTGCCCTCGGGGTCCCAGATGCGCTTGAACTCCCGGAACGCGTCCACCAGCTCGCGGCCGTACTGCTTCTCCAGGAACTGCGCCCGCTGCTGGCCGTCGCCGTGCTCGCCCGACAGCGAGCCGCCGTAGCGGATGCACAGGTCGGTCGCCTCGTCGAGGAAGCGCCGGTAGTTCTCCAGGCCCGCCGCGTGGCGCAGGTCGAACGAGATGCGCGAGTGGATGCAGCCCTGGCCGAAGTGGCCGTAGGTCGCGCCCTTCAGGCCGAACTTGTCGTAGAGCTCGCGCAGCTCCTTCAGGTAGGGGCCGATCTTCTCCGGCGGCACCGCCGAGTCCTCCCAGCCCGGCCAGTGGTCGCCCGAGCCGGGCGGGAACGCGGTGGCGCCCAGGCCGCCCTCGCGCGCCTGCCAGAGCTTGCCGCTCTGCCCGCCCTCCTGCTCGGAGGGCACGATCGAGATGCGGTCGCGGGCATAGCCGCGGTCGCCGGTGAGCCAGTCGACGAGCTCGTGCGCCCGGGAGAGCGACTCCTCCGCGGTGTCGGCGCCGAACTGCACCAGCAGCCAGGCCTCGCCGTGGTCGGCCTCCGGCAGCTCCTCGATCGCCTCGAGGTGCATGTGCTGGCTGCGCTGCTGGAGCACGAGCTCCTTGTCCAGGCCCTCCAGACCGATCGGCTTGAAGCGCTCGACGATCTCCGCGACGTCGTCGCCGCAGGCCGGCAGGTCCTCGTACTCGACGACGACGAGCGTGCGCATGTACATGCCGTCCATGAGCTCGATCTCGACCTCGGTGACGGTCACGCACGTGCTCTCGGTGCCCACCAGCGCCCGGGCGACATTGAAGCCGCGCTCGGGCAGCAGCTCGTCCAGGTTGAAGCCCGAGACGCGCCGCGGCAGCTCGGTCACGGGCTTCATGCGGTCGCGGATGACGTCCGCGTAGCGGTCGCGCAGGTCGCGCAGCTGCGCGTAGACCTCGCCCTTGCGCCCGCCGGCGGCGACGATCTCCTCCAGGTGCTCCTCCTCGCCGATGCCGACGCGGAAGCGCTCGCCGTCGTAGGTCACGACCTCCAGCTCGCGGATGCAGTCCGACATGCGCGGGCCCGGACCGTAGATCTGGCTCTGGATCGAGTGGATGCCGCAGGAGTTGTTGCCGATGTTGCCGCCGATCGTGCAGCGCGAGTGCGTCGACGGGTCGGGGCCGAAGATCAGCCCGGCCTGCTCGCCGGTGTGCTCGTTGACGTTCTCGTTGATCGCCCCGGGCTGGCAGCGGACCGTGCGCTGCGCCTTGTCGACGTCGCCGATCCAGGTCATGTACTTCGACGTGTCGATGACGACCGCGCGGTTGACCGTCTCGCCGGACAGGCTCGTGCCGCCGCCGCGGTTGACGATCGGCGCGCCGAACTCCGCGCACGCCCGGTGGGCGGCCACGATGTCGTCGGCGGTCTTCGGGACGACGACGCCGAGCGGGACCTGGCGGAAGTTCGAGGAGTCGTTCGCGTAGATCGCCCGCGTGCCCGCGTCGAAGCGCACCTCGCCGCGCACGGTCTTCTCCAGCCGGCGCTTGAGGTGGCCGACGTCGACGGTCTCGACGTCTTTCTGCGTGCCCCCGGGGCCCTCGTGGACGTGGCCGGGGACCTTGGCGATCGCGGTCATGGGGCTCCTCTCGAGATCAGGTCGCGTACCGCTCGAGCTCTGCGCGCTTGAGCTCCAGGCCGAGGCCGGGCCGGCTCAGGTCGGGCTTCAGACCGCCGCCCTGCGGGCTCAGCGTCCCTTCGAACAGCAGCTCCTCGATGCGGACGTGGTCGTGGAAGTACTCGATGTGCGCGAGCGTCTGGATCGCGCAGCAGGCGTGGGCGCTGACGTTCGGCACGCAGTGGGCGGAGAACGGCAGCTGGTGCGCCTGGCACAGCGCGCCGACCCGCAGCAGGTTGGTGATCCCGCCGCAGCGGGTGACGTCGGCCTGCACGACGTGCACCTGCTCCACCAGGCCGGCGAAGTAGGGCAGCGCCCAGCCGTACTCGCCGGCGGCGATCGACAGCTTCGGCGGCACGCGGTCGCGCAGGTAGCGCAGGCCCGCGGTGTCCTCGGAGGACACGGGCTCCTCGAAGTAGCTGACCCCGAACTCCTCGGCGTAGGCGTGCGCCCAGTACAGGGCGTCCTGGCGGTCGAAGGCGCCGTTGGCGTCGACGTAGAGCTCGACGTCGTCGCCGATCGCGTCGCGCACCACGCCGGCGCGGTGGCGGTCGCGCTCGGGCTCACGCCCGACCTTGATCTTGACCCGGGTGATGCCCTGCTCGACGTAGCCGGCCATCTGCTCGCGCAGGCGCTCGTCGGAGTAGGTGCAGAACCCGCCGGAGCCGTAGATCGGCGCGCTGTCGCGGAAGCGGCCGAGCAGCGAGGCCAGCGGCAGCCCCAGGAGCTTCGCCTTGAGGTCCCAGAGCGCGATGTCGACCGCGGAGATGGCCAGCGCGGCGATCCCGAAGCGGCCCATGTTGCGCACGGCGCGCTCGTTGGCCAGCCAGACGGACGGGATGTCCATGGCGTCGGCGCCGAGCACGTTGTCCTTCAGCTTGGACTCGATGACGCCGGCCGCCGACTGGTGCCCGTAGGTCCAGCCGAGCCCGGTCTGCCCTGCGGCGGTCGCCTCGACGACCACGATGGTCGTCGAGTCCCACTCGAGCGTGCCGTCGGACTCCGGCGCGTCGGTGGGGATCGTGGCAGCGGTGACATTCAGGCCGTCGACTGCGGTCATGTCAGCGGCCCTACCCCGGCTCCGGCGGCCGGGAAGCGCGTTCGTCAGTGCGCGGACGGGTGCTGCGCGACCGAGCGCGCGGCCGCGGCGAGGATGTCGACCGCGTCGTCGAGGTCGATGGCGGTCGTGTCGAGCACGACGTGGTAGAGCGACACGTCGGCGAGGTCGGCCCCGTAGAAGCGGCGGGCGTACTCGGCGTGCGCATGGTCGGTGGCTCGCAGCGCGTGCCGGGCGGTGTCCTCGTCGAGGTCGCGGAAGTCCATCGCCCGGCGCACCCGGGCCTCGGGCGGGCCGTCGAGCCGGGCGCGCAGCACGCCCGGCGCGTCGCGCAGCACCAGCGCGGCGCCGCGGCCGAGGACCACGCCCTCGCCGGTGGCCGCCTGCCGGCGCAACTCCTCCTCGGTGGCCTCGCGGAAGTCGCCCGCCTGCAGCGCGTCAGGCAGCACCGGGGCCGGGGCGAGCGTGTCGCCGCCCACGAAGCCTCGCAGCAGCCGCTCCAGCCGCCCGCCGCCGCTCTGCTCGTCGTGGGCGGCGGCGTCGTCGTAGGGGACGTGCAGGCGCTCGGCCACGGCGAGCGGGATCGCGCGGTCCAAGAACGGGACGCCGAGCCGCTCGGCGAGCGCCGGGCCGACCTGGCTGCCGCCGGCCCCGTAGGAGGCCGAGAGGGCGACGAGCGTCATCGCGCCCCCACCGGCTGCCCGACGGGCGCGGGCGGGGGCGCCGGCTCCTCGTCGCGGTGGTGGTACTTGCCGCCGCGCAGCCACGACGCGCCGGCGGCGATCAGGCAGGCGATGAACGAGAACGTGAACGCGGTGCTGAGCGCGCTGGAGAACGGGCCGGTCATCAGGTGCGGGAAGAACGAGCGGCCGGTCAGCGCGTGCGCCTGGGCGGCGGGCAGCTGGTGCAGCAGCTGCGGGCCGAGCAGTCGCTGGATCGGGTTGTAGCCCAGGAACGCGGCGAACAGGCTGGCCACGGGCGGCAGGTGGGCGATCCGCGCGGCGTCCGCCGCGGGCACGCCGTGCGCGGTCAGGCCGCCCTGCAACGCGCCGGGCAGGCCGGACGACATGCCGACGATCAGCA
>JAICUS010000866.1 GCA_025935735.1 Solirubrobacteraceae bacterium
AACGCGAACGGGATCGCGAACAACGTGTATCCCGAGTACAGCATCGGCGGGTGGATCATCATCCCCGGGTCGCGCAGCAGCGGGTTCAGGCCCACGCCCTCCTGCGGGATCGGCGCCGGCGAGCGGCCGAACGGCGTCTCGGCGAACACGAGGATGCCGCCGAAGAACGCGCCGAAGCCGCACAGCACGGCGGTCGCCCACGGCGCCAGCTCGCGCAGCTTGCGGCGGGTGAGGAAGAGGATCACGCTCGACCACGTGCCCAGCAGGAACAGCCACAGCAGCAGCGAGCCCTCCTGCGAGGACCACATCGCGGTCAGCCGGTAGAACCACGGGGTGGTGGTCGAGGAGTGCGCGGCCACCAGCGCCGACCGGAAGTCCGAGCGCTCGAACGCCGCCTCGAGGATCACGAACGCCACGGCGGTGCAGCCCCACATCGCGTAGACGGCGCGCCGGCCGGAGTCCGCCCATTCGCGCCGCCGCGAGCGGGCGCCGTAGACCGAGGCGCCGATGCCGTACAGCGCGCAGCCGAACGCGACGATCAGGCAGGCCTGGCCGGCGAGCAGCACGTCAGCTGCCCGACGGGGACGCGGTGAACTTCGAGGGGCACTTGGTCACCAGCGATCCCGGCTGCCCGACGTAGACCCCGCTGTTCTTGCGCACGTCCACCACGATCTCACGACCGGCCCGGAACGGGTCGGGGAGCTGACCGCGATAGCTGACCGGAACGGACTCCCGGCCGTTGCGGTCGCGCACGCGGAAGAACGTGACGCCCGCCCGCTGGTCGTAGCCCGAGACCACCTTGCCGGTGAGCTGGTACGTCTTGCCCGGCGCCAGGTTGCTGGCCAGCAATTGGCTGGGCGTGCGCGCCTCCGTGGAGGCCGAGAAGCTCGTGTAGGCGAGCGCGCCGGCCAGCAGGATGGCGGCGCTCAGCGCCACGACGAGACGGATCCGCCGCTTGCGGGTGGGGTCCACTCTTCGATTATGGCGCGCGCCGCCGCCGGGAAGATGTGAAGGGATCTCAACGGACGTTCGAGAAACCTTCCGGCGCAACCGCCGTTAACCGGACCAACGACCATGCACCTCGCCCGGCCCCTCACGCTTCCGCAGCGCAGGACCCGCCGCCTCCGGGCGGTCGCGAGCCCGCCGCCGCCCGCCGTCAGCCCGGCGCGCGAGCGCAACCGGCGCGCCAACTTCTGCCAGGACGCCGCCACCTACGCGTGCGGCTGCGGCTACGTCTTCACCGCGCCGGTGTCGACCTCGGTCGACTGCCCGCACTGCGGCGTCGACCAGGCCTGGTAGCCCACCGCGCCGGCGCGCCATCCCGGATTGCGGCGCGCCCGGCTTGCAGAGCGGGCGAGGGGAATCGAACCCCCATCTTTGGCTTGGGAAGCCAACGTCTTGGCCATTGGACAACGCCCGCGCTCACTGGCAGCTTATCCGAACGCGGATACGCTTGGCGGGTGCGAATGCGGGTGTTCTGGCCGGTCACGCTCGCCGCGGCGGCGCTCGTCGGGCTGCTCGCCTACGGCATCGTGGCGCGGCACACGTCGACCACGCTCGACGACGCGCTGGCCCGCGGCCAGCGCCCCGCGGCGCCCGCGATGGCGCTCCCGAAGCTCGGCGCTCCAGGCGACGCGTCGCTCGCCGACTACCGGGGCAAGGTGGTCGTGCTGAACATGTGGGCAT
>JAICUS010000569.1 GCA_025935735.1 Solirubrobacteraceae bacterium
GCCGCCGCGCCGCCCCAGGCGCGGTCGCGGCTGGCCATCGACGCGTTCGGCTACTGGCACCTCGTGCTGCTGCTCGGGGTGATCGCGATCGCGGCGGCGGAGAAGACCGTCGTCGCGCACCCGCTGGATGCGCTCGACCTCGCGCCCGCCGTGGCGTTGGGCGGCGGCGTGGCGGTGTTCCTGGCCGGCGACGCGCTCTTCCGGCGCTCGCTGGCCATCGGCCCCGGCGGCCGGCGCGCCGGCGCCGCGGCGCTGGCGCTGGTCACGATCCCGCTCGCGCTGGCCGTGGCCGTCCTCCAGCTCGTGGCGCTCGTGGCCCTCCTCGCCGCCCTGTTCGCCGTCGAGGCGCCGCGCCGGCAGGCGGTGGCCGCCTGATGATCGAGGTCGACGCGCTGGCCAAGCGCTACGGCCGGACGGCCGCGCTCGACGGGCTCACGTTCACCGTTCCGGCCGGCAGCGTGTGCGGCTTCCTCGGGCCCAACGGCGCCGGGAAGACGACGACGCTGCGGATCCTGCTCGGGCTCGCGCGGCCGGACGGCGGGGGCGCCCGGGTCGCCGGGAGCGTCAACGGCGTGCTCGACCGCGACGGCTTCCATCCCGCGCGCTCGGCGCTGGGGGAGCTCGAGCTGGCCGCGGCGCGCGCGGGCGTGCGTTCCGAGCGGGCCGCGGGCGCGCTGGAGGCGGCCGGGCTGGAAGCCGTGGCCGACCGCCGCATCGGCGCCTGCTCGTTCGGCACCCGGCGGCGGCTCGCGGTCGCCGCCGCGCTGCTCACCGAGCCGGACGTCCTGCTGCTCGACGAGCCCGCGACCGGCCTCGACCCCCACGCGCTGCGGGCCCTGCGGGCTCGGCTGCGCGAACATGCCGCGGCCGGCGGGACCGTGCTGCTGTCCAGCCACGTGCTCGAGGAGGTGGCCGGCACGTGCGACCGCGTCGTCGTGGTCGACCGCGGCCGGTGCGTGGAGGCCGGACGGCTGGACGGGCTGCTGGCCGGGCGGATCCGGCTGCGCTCGCCGGACGCCGCAGCTCTACTGGCAGAGCTGCGGGAGCGCGGTCTGCGGGCCGCGCCGGACGGGCCCGGGACGATCCTCGTGGAGGGCGCGGACCCGGACGCGGTGGGCCGCGCCGCCCGCGACGCGGGCGCCGTGCTGCACGAGATGAGCACCCACGGCGCGCTCGAGGAGCTCTATGTCGGCCTGACGGAGGCCGGATGAGGACCGAGCTGGCCGCGCTGCGCTCCGTGCCCTCGTTCCGCCGCGCGGTGGCGGCGGCGATCGCATTCGCCGGCATGCTGGCGATCACGTTCCTGGGGGTGAAGGACCTGGCGCGCTCGACGCCCGACGACATCCGCAACGCGCTGGCCACCGGGGCCGTCGCCGGGCTCGTGGCGCTCGCCTACGCGGCGGGCGCGGCCGGGGGCGAGATGGCGCGCGGCGGGCTCGCGCTGGCGCTGCTGAGCGCGCGGACGCCCCGGCGCCGCGCCGTCGTCGACCGCCTGCTCGCCCACGCCGGCGCCGGTGCGCTGCTGGGCGTGGCGGGAGCGCTGACCGCGATCGTGGCGGCGTTCCTGCTGCTCGGCCTCGGCGGCGCGCACCTGCCGACGGCCGGCATGGTCGCGGGCAAGGCCGCCGGCACTGTCGTCTACGCCGCGCTGATGGGAGTGCTGGGCGCCGCGCTGGGCCTCGCCGTGCGCTCGCCCGCCGCGGCGGTGGCCATCGCCGTCGTGTTCCTGCTCGCCGTCGACCCGCTCCTCGCCGGCATCAGCCAGCCGATCTCCCACTGGGGGCTCGGCGGCGTGTCCGGGGCGCTGACCGGCAGCGGCGCGTCCGACCTCGAGCCGGCCTGGCAGGCCGGCCTCGCGCTGCTGGCCTACGCCGTGGTGCTCGGCGCCGTCGCCACCGCGCTGACCGAGCGGCGGGACGTGCCCTAATAAGCTGGACCGCCATGCAGCTCGCCAGCCTCGACGGCGCGCTCGGGCCGGCGCCCGAGGCGCGCATCCCCGTGACCGACGAGGGGCTGCTGCGCGGCGACGGGGCGTTCGAGGCGCTGCGACTCTACGGCGGCCGGCCGTTCGCGCTCGAGGACCACTACGCCCGGCTGGCCCGCTCCTGCGCCGGGATGCGGCTGGAGCCGGACTTCGCGGCGCTGCGGGCCGAGGTCGACGCGCTGGTGGCCGCGGCCGGGCCGGTCGACGCCGTCCTGCGCATCGTCGTCACCCGCGGCGGCCGGCGGATCGCCCTGCTCGAGCCGGTTCCGCACCGCCCGCCCGTGGCGCGCGTGGGCACGATCCGTTACGCGCCCGCGCGCGTGCTCGACGGGCTCAAGACGCTCTCCTACGGCGCGAACATGCTGGCCACGCGGCTGGCTAAGGAGCAGGGCTACGACGAGGCGCTGCTCGTCACGCCGCACGGGCGCGTGCTCGAGGGCCCCACGTGGTCGTTCTTCTGGGTCCGCGACGGCGAGCTGCTGACGCCGCCGCTGGAGGATCGGATCCTCGCCTCGATCACCCGCGCGCGGATCATCGAGGAGTCCCGCGCCGTCGAGGAGCCGTGCACGCTGGAGGATCTCGGGGCGGCGCAGGAGGCCTTCATGGCCTCATCCGTGCGCGAGATCCTGCCGATCGCGGCCATCGACGACCTCGAGTTGCCGGCCGCTCCCGGACCGGTCACGCAGGCGGCGCGGGCGGCCCTGACCGGGCGCATGCAGCGGGAGCTGAATGGCTAGGCCCGCGGCCGCGGCCGGCCGCCGCACTGGTAGTCGACGTACCAGATGACGTGCCGGGAGGCGCAGAAGATGCCCTGCAGGAGCCGCATGGTCAATCGTCTTACCCGCGTTCCGTGAGGGTCCTAACCGTCATCGGGAACCGGCCGCAGTTCGTGAAGGCGGCCGCGGTGTCGCACCGGCTGCGGGCGGTGGCCGACGAGGTGCTGGTGCACACCGGCCAGCACTACGACGACGCCCTCTCGCGGATCTTCTTCGACGAGCTCGGGCTGCCGCGGCCGGAGCACCGGCTGGACGCGGGCGGCGGGACGAACACCGGGCAGACGGCGGCGATGCTGGCCGCGCTGGAGCCGCTGCTGGCGCGGGAGGCGCCGGATGCGGTGCTGGTGTACGGCGACACGAACTCGACGCTGGCCGGCGCGCTGGCGGCCGCGCAGGCGCGGATCCCGGTGGCGCACGTCGAGGCCGGGATGCGCTCCTACGACCGCACGATGCCCGAGGAGCTCAACCGCGTGCTGACCGATCACGCCTCCTCGCTGCTGCTCTGTCCCTCGCCGGCGGCCGCCGCCACGCTGCGTGACGAGCACGTCGCGGGCGAGGTGGTGACCGTGGGGGACGTGATGGTCGACGTGTTCGAGCTGCTCGCGCCGCGGGCGGACGCCGCGGTGCTCGACCGGCTGGGCGTCGCGCGCGGCGGCTATCTGCTCGCGACCGCCCACCGCGCCGGCAATGTCGACGACCCGGACCGCCTGCGCGCGCTGGTCGCGCTGCTGCGCGGCGTCGACGGGCCGGTCGTGCTCCCGCTGCACCCGCGCACGCGAGCGCGTCTGGAGACCGCCGGGCTGCTGGGCGAGCTGGACGGGGTGATCCTCGCGCCACCTCTGGGCTACCTGGAGTTCACGGCGCTGCTGGTCGGCGCGCGGGCCGTGCTCACCGACTCCGGCGGCGTGCAGAAGGAGGCCTATCTCGCCGGCGTGCCGTGCGTGACGCTGCGCTCGACCACCGAGTGGCGCGAGACGGTCGAGGCCGGCTGGAACGCGCTGGTCGACCTGGATCTCGGCGCCGCGC
>JAICUS010000738.1 GCA_025935735.1 Solirubrobacteraceae bacterium
TCGGCGTCGTAGGCCCAGCTCATGCCCATGCAGCCGAGCCCGATCGGCCCGGTGTCGCGGCCCGCGACGCGGCGGCTCACGCGGTCACCAGGACGGGGGCATGCTCGGTGACCACGAACGAGTGCTCGGCATGGGCCGAGGGCGATCCGTCGTCGGTGCGGACGGTCCAGCCGTCGCGGTCCCTGTCCACGTGGCCGGAGCCGGCGGCGATGATCGGCTCGACGGTGATGACCAGCCCCGGCGTGAGCTCCGGCCCGTCGCCCGCGACGTTGGGCACGCTGGGCTCCTCGTGGATGCGCCGGCCGATCCCGTGGCCGGTGAGCTCCGCGCAGACGCTGAAGCCGCGCCGCTCGACCTCGTGCTGCACCGCGGCGCCGATGGCGCCGACGCTCGCCCCGGCCCGCGCCGCGGTGAGGCCGCGCTTGAGCGCCGACTGGGCCGCCGCGGCCAGCCGCTGCTCGCGCGGGCGCACGCGGCCGACGGGCACCGTGCGGCAGGCGTCGGCGTAGAAGCCGTCGAGCTCGGCGGTGACGTCGAGCTTGACGAGCTGGCCCGCGCGCAGCCGCCGCGGGCCCGGGATGCCGTGGACGCACTCGTCGTCGACGGAGATGCAGATCGTGCCGGGGAAGTCGTAGTCCAGCTGCGGTCCCGACCGGGCGCCGTGGCGGGCGAAGATGCCGGCGGCGACGCGGTCGAGCTCGCCGGTGGTCACGCCCGGGCGCACCCGGCGGGTCAGCTCGCGCAGCGTCTCGGCCACGACGCGGCCGGCCGCCTTGAGCGCCGCGAGCTCGCCTGGGTCGTCGATCGACACCCTGTCATCCTCACACATCCGATGTCCCAGGCCACGTCCGCACGCCCCTCGCGGGGCGACGTCCTCGAGCTCACCGTCGACTCGCTCGCCCACGGCGGCAACGGCGTCGCCCGGCGCGACGGCTACGTCGTGTTCGTGGCCGGCGCGGTGCCCGGCGACCGGGTGCGGGCGGTGGTCGGCAAGGCCAAGAAGGCGTACGCCGAGGCCCGCACGGTGGAGATCGTCGAGCCGTCCCCGGACCGCGTGCCGGCGGCGGCCGACCACCCGGGCGCGCCGTGGCAGGTGCTGCCCTACGAGCGCCAGCTGGCCGAGAAGGCGGCGCAGGTCGACGACGCGCTGCAGCGGATCGGACGGCTGGAGGGCTACGAGCTCGAGCCGATCGTGCCCGCCGAGGAGATCTGGCGCTACCGCAACAAGCTCGAGTACTCCTTCGGGACGGGCGACGACGGCGAGCTGGTCTGCGGCTTCCACGCCCCGGGGCGCTGGAACGACATCGTGCCGATGACCGACTGCAAGCTGGCGTCGGAGCGCTCGAACGCGGTGCGCGAGCAGGTCCTGGCGTTCTGCCGGGCCGCCGGTCTGGGCGCCTGGGACCGGCGCGACCAGCGCGGCTTCCTGCGCAACCTCGTGGTGCGCGAGGGGCGCCGGACCGGGCAGATCCAGGCGCGGCTGGTCACGTCGCCCGGCAAGCTCGACGTCGACGCGTTCGTGGACGCCGTCGACTGCGACGGCCTGTGGTGGACCCAGACGGCAGACCTCGGCGAGAGCACCTACGGCGGCGAGACCGCGCTGCTGTCCGGCGCGCCGCAGCTGGTCGAGCGCCTCGGCGGCCTCGACTTCCTCATCTCGCCCGAGGCGTTCTTCCAGACGAACACCGAGATGGCCGAGCGCCTGTACGCGCTCGCGACCGAGTACGCGGGGTTGCGCGGCCACGAGCGCGTCTTCGACCTCTACTGCGGCATCGGCACGATCGCGCTGTCGTTGGCCGTCCGGGCGCGCGAGGTCATCGGCGTCGAGATCGTCGAGGCCGCCGTGGCCGACGCGCTCGAGAACGCGCGGATCAACGAGATCGGCAACGCCCGTTTCTACGCCGGCGACATCCGCCTGGCGATGCGGGACCTCGTCGAGCGCGAGGGCCGGCCCGATGTGGTCGTGGTGGATCCGCCGCGGGCGGGGTTGTCGCAGAAGGTCGTGCGGCGGATCGTCGAGGCGGCGCCCTCGCGGATCGTCTACGTCTCGTGCAACCCGACGACGTTGGCGCCGAATGCGGCGCAACTGGTTGAGGCGGGGTACCAGCTCGTTCGGGTCCGCCCGGTGGACATGTTCCCGCACACGCCGCACATCGAGTGCGTGGCTCTGCTGGAGGCGGGGCCTGGGGGCGTGGCGAACCCCGACGCCTCGGAATAGCCGGCGAACTGCTTGCTGGGTAGGGAGTGAGAGCCCTGGCCGCCGTGCGTGGATGTTCGTTTCGGTCCCGCCGGCGGAGGGGTGGGTTACAAAACTTTCGCACTCGACAAGCTTTGTAACCCACCCCCCTCGGGCACTGAACGTTTCCGGTCGGCAGTGATCGCTTCGCCAGCTGCAGCGTTCACTCTTGAGCGACCGCCGGGCTGACCACTCCCTACCCAGCCAGCCGTTCGCCGGGGCAATGAGGCGCTACGCAGCCGCAGCCCAGCCCCGCTCGCCGGCCGCGAACCCGGCCAGCGCGTGCGCCACCTCGGCGTACACCTGCGCGTTCAGCCCCATCCCGATGTGCGACGCCCGCACCTCCACGCACTCGGCCGCCGGATCCAGGCA
>JAICUS010000329.1 GCA_025935735.1 Solirubrobacteraceae bacterium
ATAGAGGTGCAGGTCCGGGCAGACCGCGACGCGCTGGAACCCGGGATCGAGGTCCGGTCCGGGCCCGGCGAGAACGTCGTAGAGCAGCGCGACGTCAGCCGGCGTGCGGGCGATCGGCCCCGCGTGGTCGAGCGTCCGGGCGAGGGGGAAGACGCCGTCCAGGGACACCCGGCCGAACGTCGGCTTGAGCCCGCTCACGCCGCAGAACGCGGCCGGGATGCGGATCGACCCGCCGGTGTCGGTCCCCAGCGCCAGCGCGGCCATGCCGGTGGCCACGGCGACCGCGGAGCCGCCGCTGGAGCCGCCGGCCACCCGTGTGCGGTCGACCGGATTGCCCAGCGGCGGGTAGTGCGGGTTGACGCTCGTGATGCCCCAGGCGAACTCGTGCGTGAGGGTCTTGCCCACGACGATCGCGCCGGCCTCGCGCGCCCGCCGGACCGTCTCGGCGTCGGTCCGCGGGACGTGGCCGGCGAACACCGGCGAGCCGTTCGCCGTCACCACGCCGGCCGTCTCGAAGATGTCCTTGACGGCGAGCGTCAGCCCTTCGAGCGGGCGGGCCTCGCCGCGCGCGTAGCGGCGCTCGGCCTCCTCCGCCTCGGCCCGGGCGGACTCGAGCGTCAGCGCGACGAACGCGCCGTCGTCCGCGTTGACGGCGGCCAGCTCCTCCACCGGCGAGCGCTCGCGGGCGGCGAAGGCCGCCCGGAGCTCGACCGCGGAGATCACGCCAGGAACTCCAGCAGCAGCTCGTTGACCTCGGCGGCGGCGTCGAGCTGCATCCAGTGGCTCGCGCCCTCGATGCGCTCGTAGCGCCACGGGCCGGCGACGTGCTCGCGCGAGCGCTCCATCTGTCCCTCGGTGAGGAAGGCGTCGCCGCCGCTCCACAGGCCGAGCGTCGGCGCCTGCACGGGCGGCACGGCGCGCGGCGGGTCGAGCTCGCGCGCGGGGTGCACGTTCGCCCGGTACCAGCCGAGCGCGGCGGTGAGCGCGCCCGGCTCCGACAGCGCCTGCAGGCGCTCCTCGAGGTCCGGGTGCGACGCCGCCCACTCGCGCGCCAGGCGCCAGTCGTCGCGCATCAGCAGCTCCTCGGCCACGCCCTCGAACTGGAACAGCAGCATGTACCAGGACAGCCGCCGCTGCTCGATCGTGCGCGTGCTGCGCAGCGCCGGGTGGCCGACGGACATGACCACCAGCCGCTCGACGCGGTCGGGGACGAACGCGGCCAGGGCCCAGGCGACGCTCGCGCCCCAGTCGTGGCCGACCACGCGCACGCGCTCGATGTCCAGCGCGTCCAGCAGCGCCACCATGTCGGCCACGCTGCGGCCGACCCGGTAGGCGCCGACCTCGGCCGGCTTCTCGGACGCGCCGAAGCCGCGCAGGTCGGGCGCGAGCGCCCGCATTCCGGCGCCGTTGAGCGCCGCGATCTGGCGGCGCCAGAGCCGTGAGGAGTCCGGAAAGCCGTGCAACAGCAGCACGGGTGGACCGGCGCCCTCGTCGAGCACCGCGAGCTGCACTCCGTCTCCGGTCATCTGCCGCACCGTGCGAGAGACTATTGACTGTTGAGTCGCATCAACGCTCGCCTCATTGAAACCGTCCTTGGGTAACGGCATAAACACGGGTGTGAAGGTCAGCCATACGCGCGAACGGGTCGTCGTTCGCCTCGCCGGTGACTCCGGCGACGGGATGCAGCTCGCGGGCAGCCGGTTCACCGACGCCACGGCGATCCTGGGCAACGACCTCGCGACGCTGCCGGACTTCCCGGCGGAGATCCGCGCGCCGGCCGGCACGGTGGCCGGCGTCTCGGCCTTCCAGATCCACTTCGCCTCGCGCGACATCCTCACGCCGGGCGACTCGCCGGACGTGCTGGTGGCCATGAATCCCGCGGCCCTGAAGGCGAACCTGCCGCTGATGCGGCGGGGCGCGACGATCCTGCTCAACGAGGACGCGTTCACCGTGCGCGCGGTGCAGAAGGCGGGCTATGAGGTGAGCCCGCTCGACGACGGCACGCTCGACCAGTTCACGGTCCGCCGCGTCCCGATGAGCTCGCTGACGCAGCGGGCGGTCGAGAGCGTCGACGGCGCGTCCAGCCGCGACGCGCAGAAGGCCAAGAACCTGTTCGCCCTCGGCGTGCTGAGTTGGCTTTATGACCGTCCGACCGCGGTCACCGAGCGGTGGATCCGCGCCAAGTTCGGCGAGACGCCGACGGGCGAGGCGAACCTGGCGGCGTTCCGTGCCGGCTGGAGCTTCGGCGAGACGTCGGAGCTGATCGACGTGCAGGTGAAGGTCAACCCGTCCTCGGACGCCTTGCCGGGGACGTATCGCAACCTGAACGGCACCGAGGCGACCGCGCTCGGGCTGATCGCCGCGTCGGTCAAGAGCGGGCTGCCGCTGGTGTTCGGCGCCTACCCGATCACGCCGGCGTCCGAGCTGCTGCACGCCCTGTCGCGCCACCAGGCGATGGGCGTGCGGACGATCCAGGCCGAGGACGAGATCGCCGCGGCGTCGATCGCGCTCGGCGCGGGGTTCGGCGGCGCGCTCGGCGTCACGTGCACGAGCGGGCCGGGGATGGACCTCAAGACCGAGACGATCGGGCTGGCGGTGACGCTCGAGCTGCCGATGGTGATCATCGACGTCCAGCGCGCCGGGCCGTCCACCGGCATGCCGACCAAGACCGAGCAGTCCGACCTGCTGCAGGCGCTGCACGGCCGCCACGGCGAGTCGCCGCTGCCGGTGCTGGCCGCCTCCTCGCCCGGGCAGTGCTTCGACGCGGTCTACGAGGCCGTGCGGGTGGCCGTCTGCTACCGGACGCCGGTGATCCTGCTCAGCGACCTCTTCCTGGCCAACTCGAGCGAGCCGTGGCTGATCCCGGACGCGGCGTCGCTGGAGCCGATCGAGCCGCGGTTCCGGGTGAAGTGCGGCAACGGGACGCCGTTCCTGCCCTACGCGCGCGACGACCGGCTCGCCCGGCCGTGGGTGGCGCCCGGCACGCCGGGGCTGCAGCACCGGATCGGCGGGCTGGAGAAGGCGGACGGCACCGGCAACATCTCCTACGACGGGCTCAACCACGAGCGGATGACCGAGCTGCGGGCGGCGAAGGTCGCCGGCGTCGAGGTGCCGCCGCTGGAGGTGGACGGCGACGGCGACCTGCTCGTGCTGGGCTGGGGCTCGTCCTACGGGTCGATCGCCGCGGGCGCGCGGCGGGTGCGCGAGGCGGGCGGGCAGGTGGCCACGGCGCATCTGCGCCACCTGCACCCGCTGCCGGCGAACCTCGGCTCGGTGCTGCGGTCGTTCGAGCGCGTGCTGGTGCCGGAGATGAACTCGGGCCAGCTGGCGCACGAGCTGCGCGCGCAGCTGCTGGTGGACGTCGAGTCGTACACGAAGGTCCAGGGGCAGCCGCTGCTGCCCTCGGAGATGGAGCAGGCGATCCTGGAGCGGATCCGATGACCGCGTTGACGAAGGCCGACTTCCAGTCCGACCAGGAGACGCGCTGGTGCCCGGGTTGCGGCGACTATGCCGTCTTGGCGGCGGTGCAGGGCTTCTTCCCGGCGCTGGGGATCCCGCCGGAGCGGATCGTCTTCGTGTCCGGCATCGGCTGCGCCGGGCGGTTCGCCTACTACATGGACACCTACGGGATGCACGGGATCCACGGGCGCGGGCCGGCGCTGGCCACGGGGCTGGCGGCCGCGCGCGACGACCTGTCGATCTGGGTGGTCACCGGGGACGGCGACGCGCTGTCGATCGGCGGCAACCACCTCATCCACGCGCTGCGGCGCAACGTGCCGGTGAAGATCCTGCTGTTCAACAACCAGATCTACGGGTTGACCAAGGGGCAGGCGTCGCCCACGTCCGAGCGCGGGAAGGTGACGAAGTCGACCCCGTTCGGGGCGATCGACGGGCCGTTCAACCCGGTGTCGCTGGCGCTGGGCGCGGAGGCGACGTTCGTGGCACGGACGGTCGACACCGACAAGCAGCACCTGCCGGGCGTGCTGCGGGCGGCGGCGGAGCACGAGGGCGCCGCGCTGGTCGAGATCTACCAGAACTGCCCGGTGTTCAACGACGGGGCGTTCGACGCGCTGCGCGACAAGAAGCAGGGCGCGGCGAACCGGATCCTTCTGGAGCACGGGCAGCCGATCCGGTTCGGCGTGGACGGGTCGCAGGGGGTCGTGCGGGGGGTCGACGGCGACCTGCGGTTCGCGCCGGTCTCCGAGGTCGGCGAGGGCGCGCTGGTGGTCCACGACGCGCACCGCGACGACCCTTCGCTGGCGTTCGCGCTGTCGCGGCTGTCCTCCTCGCCGGACGGGCCGACGCCGATCGGCATCTTCCGCGACGTCGCGCGGCCGGTGTCCGGCCGGGAGCTCACGCGGCAGATGCGGGCCGCGCGGCCGGGCGACGGGGAGCTCGACGCGCTCCTGCGCGCCGGCGACACCTGGATTGTCAGTTAGGCGGCGGTGTGCTCGCCGCGAGCGGCTCGGCGGGGGTCGCGCCGGTCTCGTCCACCACGCCCAGCGAGCCGAGCTCGGCCACCAGCACGACATGGCGGGCGGCCAGCGCGAGGTAGTCGTGGTGCTCGGGCGCCCGGGCGCCGTCCGGCCAGCTGACCGTGGCGTCCGTGAGCGCCAGGAAGTCGTCCGTGCGCGCGTTCAGGAAGTCCGTGGTGCGGGAGCGGAAGCCCTCGTTGGGCAGCAGGAGCGTGCCCTCGATCTCGTGACGCGCCGTCTCGATCCGGACGCGCTCGCGGCGGAAGTGCATGGGTTCAGTATCGGGCCTGTCGCGGTGCGCCTGTAGGGTTCCGCGCCCCATGTTGGACATCGACGCCATCCTGCGCCCCTGGTGGGACGACGTGGTCGCGCGCCACGGGCCGCTCTCGCTGTTCGACGTCCACACGCACATCGGCGCCAACGATCCGGACGGCTTCAAGCAGTCGCCGGAGGAGCTGCTGCGGGTGTTGGCGGCGGCCGACGCGCGGGCGGTGGTGTTCCCGATGCACGAGCCGGACGGCTATCCGGCGGCCAACGACGTGGCGATCGCCGCCGCTTCCTCCTCGGACGGGCGGCTGGAGGCGTTCTGCCGGATCGACCCGCGGGCTTCCGATCCGGCGGGGGAGGCGGAGCGGTGCCTGGACGCCGGGGCGGTGGGGATCAAGTTCCACCCGCGCGCGGAGCGCTTCACGCTGGCCGAGCCGGGCGTGCGCTCGGTCGTGGCGGTGGCGCACGAGCGGCGGGTGCCGGTGCTCTTCCACGCCGGCCGGGGGATCCCGGCGCTGGGGGAGGACACGGTGCGGCTGTCGGGCGAGTTCACCGGCGCGCGGTTGATCCTGGCCCACGCGGCGATCTCCGACCTGGCGTGGCTGTGGCGCGTGCTGCCGGATCACCCGAACGTGTTCATCGACACCGCCTGGTGGAACCCGGCCGACCTGATCGCGCTCTTCGCGCTGGTCGCGCCCTCGCAGATCCTGTTCGCCAGCGACTCGCCGTACGGGCTGCCGATGACCTCGGCGTTCGCGCACGTCCGCTGCGCCCTGCAGGCCGGGCTCTCGGACGAGCAGCTGCGCTGCGTGCTCGGCGAGCAGACGGCGCGGCTGGTGCGCGGCGAGGATCCGGTGTGGGTGGGCGAGGCGCCCGGCCAGCCCACACGCGCCCTGGACCTGTCTCTGGAGCGCGTCGTCACGCATCTGGTGTCCGCCATCGGGCGGGCGTTCGGCGGCGGTGACCCCAGCGAGCCGGTCGCGCTGGCCCGGCTGGCCGCCGCGGTCGGCGACGACAGCCCGGTCGCCCCGGTCTGCGCGGCCGTGCTCGAGCTGCTCGACCTCTTCCGCGACCACCTCGCCCCGCCGGAGCCCGGCCAACCGCGCCCGGCCGCCGCTCGCTTCGTCGTCGCCGCCCTGACGGTCGCCCGCACCCCCGACGTCCCGCTCCCGGCCGATCTCCACGCCCCGCCGCCGACCCGCGACGAGGCGGACGCCGGCTACACGCTCTAGCCCTCGCCGCCGCCCGTCACCACGGGCGGCGAGGTCAACGGGTGCGCGGGGCAGCGCCGGTAGGTCCGGCCGGCGGCGAAGCGCGTCCCGCCGAGGGTCTCGCCGTTCACGCTCACCCGGCCGCCGTTCGGCACCCGCACGATCACCGCGGCCTCCTGCGTCACGCCCGTCAGGTGCACGTCCTCGTGGCCGGCGGCGCGGATGTGCACCGGGCTGAGCATCGTCCCCTCGCGCGGCACGATCCGCACGGTCACCCGGCCGACGTCGAGGCAGCCGGAGGTCATCCGGATCACCGGCACCTCCGAGCCGCCGCCCTGCGCCAGCGCGGTCGCGCCGCCGCACGCGAGCCCACACGCCAGCACCACCGCCGCTGCCAATCGTCCACGCATCGGCGCGACCGTACCCGACGCGAGCCGCTCCCGTCCAGGCTCAGGGTCCCCTGAACTTCAGGCCGCCGTCCGGCCGCCGATCACCCGGGGGAGATGTACGTGCTCTTCGACCTCGACGACACGCTGGTGCACTCGGACGCCGTCCGCGAGGCGTTCGCCGTCGCCGCGCGCGAGCACGGCATCCCGGCGGGCGCGCTCGCCTCGACGCTCGACGCGCTCCCCGGCCGGCCCGCGCTCGAGGTCTTCGAGGCGCTCGGCCTGCCCGCCGCGGCCGCCCGCGACGCCACCTCCCGCTTCCTCGCCGTCCTCGACGAGCTCAACGACCGCGTCCCCACGGTCGCCTACCCGGACGCGCACAGCGTCCTGCACGAGCTCGCCGCCCGCGGGTCGACCCTGCTGCTCTCCACCGGCTCCTCCTCGGCCCGCGCGCGCCGCGTGCTCGAGCAGGAGGGCTGGGACGCCTTCGAGGTCGTCCTCGGCTCCGAGCCCGAGTGCACCAAGGGCCGCGCCCACTACGACCGCATCTCCGCCGAGGCCGCCGACGGCGGCTGGGTCCGCG
>JAICUS010000054.1 GCA_025935735.1 Solirubrobacteraceae bacterium
GCCGGGCAAGCTGGCGGACTGCATGGTCAAGGAGCCGGAGATCTCGGAGCTGTTCATCGTCGAGGGCGACTCCGCCGGCGGGTCCGCCAAGCAGGGGCGCGACCGGGCGACCCAGGCCGTGCTGCCGTTGCGCGGCAAGATCCTCAATGTCGAGAAGGCCCGGATCGACAAGGTCCTGCAGAACCAGGAGATCCAGGCGCTCATCACCGCCCTCGGCACGGGCGTGCGCGACGAGTTCGACATCGAGAAGCTGCGCTACCACAAGATCATCCTGATGACGGACGCCGACGTGGACGGCGCCCACATCCGCACGCTCATCCTCACGCTGCTCTACCGCGAGATGCACGACCTGGTCGACCAGGGCTACGTGTACATCGCCAAGCCGCCGCTCTACAAGGTCACGCAGGGCCGGCAGGACCGCTACGTCGAGAAGGAGTCCGAGCTCGAGCAGCTGCTGCTGGGCGACAAGCTCGAGCGGTTCGCGATCACCAACGCCGAGGGCGGCGAGTTCAAGCTCACCGACGCCCGCTGGCAGCGCTACTGCCGCTACCTCAAGCAGTTCGAGGGCTGGTCGAGCGCACTGCGCGGCGAGTACGGGCACGAGCTCGTGCAGTTCCTGGAGGCCTCCGACATCCTCGCGCGTCAGGTGAGCACGCCGGAGGAGCTGCTCGCGCTGCTCGAGCGCGCGCCCGAGGAGGGCGAGCTGCTCAGCACCCAGCTGGTGTCGGCCGACGACGGGCTGATCCGCGTCCGGGCGGTCGAGCAGCGCTCCAACCTCTCGCGCACCCACCGCCTGCCGCGCGCGATGTTCAGCGCCAACGAGTACCGCCAGCTCGCCCGCGTGCACGCCGAGCTGCTCAAGCTCGCCGGCCCGCCGCCGTTCACGGTCCGGCTGGGCAACGAGTCCGACGAGGCGGCGACCTACGAGGAGCTGCGCCGGGCGGTGATGACCGTCGCCGGCAAGGGCGTGAAGCTGCAGCGCTTCAAGGGCCTCGGCGAGATGAACGCCGACCAGCTCGCCGAGACGACGATGAACCCGCAGACGCGCACGCTCGCCCAGGTGACGCTGGACGACGCCGCCGGCGCCGACGAGCTGTTCACGAAGCTCATGGGCGACAAGGTGGAGCCAAGGCGGGAGTTCATCGAAGAAAACGCGCGCGTCGCCACGCTGGATGTCTAAGGCGATGCAGCCCCTCCACCCCGCCCCGATCATCGATATCAAGGCGATGCAGCCCCTCCACCCCGCCCCGATCATCGATATCAAGGCGATGCAGCCCCTCCACCCCGCCCCGATCATCCGACCTTAAGCAGCTGAGCCTCCATGTCCACGACCCTGATGTCAGGCGGCAACATCGAGCCCCGCGGGCTCGAGGAGGAGATGCGCTCCTCCTACCTGGACTACGCCATGTCCGTCATCGTCGGGCGCGCGCTGCCCGACGTCCGCGACGGCCTGAAGCCCGTCCACCGCCGCGCGCTGTTCTCGATGAACGAGAACGGCCTGCAGCCCAACCGCCCGTACGTCAAGGCCGCGCGCATCGTCGGCGACGTGATGGGCAAGTACCACCCGCACGGCGACTCGGCGATCTACGACACGATCGTCCGCATGGCGCAGGACTTCTCGCTGCGCTACCCGCTGGTCGAGGGGCAGGGCAACTTCGGCTCGATCGACGACGACCCCGCGGCCGCGATGCGGTACACGGAGGCGCGGCTGGCGCCGATCGCGCGCGAGATGCTGCGCGATCTGGACAAGGACACCGTCGACTTCGGGCCCAACTACGACGGGCAGGAGCACGAGCCGGTCGTCCTGCCGGCGCGCTTCCCGAACCTGCTGGTCAACGGCGCGAGCGGCATCGCCGTCGGCATGGCGACGAACATCCCGCCGCACAACCTCAAGGAGACGATCGCCGCGACGATCGCGCTGATCGACGACCCGGACCTCGACACGCCGGCCCTGATGCGCCACATGCACGGGCCGGACTTCCCCACGGGCGGCATCATCCTCGGACTGTCGGGCATCCGCGACGCCTACGAGACCGGCCGCGGCCGGGTACGCGTGCGGGCCAAGGCGCACATCGAGCAGCTGCGCGGCAACCGCGAGGCGATCGTGGTGACCGAGCTGCCGTTCATGGTCAAGAAGGGTGGCGACAGCGGCGTCATCACCAAGATCGCCACGCTCTACGAAGAGAAGAAGCTCACCGAGATCTCGGACATCCAGGACCACTCGAACCGCGACGGCATGCGGATCGTGATCGAGCTCAAGCGCGACGCGAACCCGAAGGTCGTCCTGAACAAGCTCTACAAGCACACGCCGCTGCAGTCGACCTTCGGCGTGAACATGGTGTCGCTGGTCGACAACGTCCCGCGGCTGCTGGGCCTCAAGGACGTCCTGCGCCACTACGTCCGCCACCAGCGCGAGGTCATCGTCCGCCGCTCGAAGTACGAGCTGCGCGAGCTCGAGCGCAGCGTGCACCGCCTCGAGGGCCTGCTCATCGCGCTCGACAACCTCGACGAGGTGATCGCGCTGATCCGCGGGTCGCGCGATCGCGACACCGCGCGCACCGGGCTGATCGAGCGCTTCGAGCTGACCGAGATCCAGGCCCGGGCGATCCTCGACCTGCGCCTCCAGCAGCTGACCGCGCTCGAGGCCGACTCGCTGCGCAAGGAGCACGCGGACAAGACCGAGCGCATCCGCGAGCTGCGCGAGCTGTTGGGCGACGAGAACATGGTCCTCGATCTCATCAAGACCGAGCTGCAGGAGATCTCCGACCAGTACGGCGACGAGCGGCGCACGGAGATCCACCCCTCCGAGGACGACGTCGACATCGAGGACCTGATCGCCGACCAGCAGATGGTCATCTCGATCACCCACGGCGGCTACATCAAGTCGCTGCCGCTGGCCACCTACCGCGCGCAGCGCCGCGGCGGGATCGGCGTCATCGGGATGGACATGAAGGACGAGGACTTCATCGAGCACCTCTTCGTGTCCTCGACGCACGACTTCCTGCTGTTCTTCACCAACCGCGGCAAGGTCTACCGGTCCAAGGTCTACGACCTGCCGGAGATGGGCCGCACGTCGCGCGGGCGCTACCTGGGCAACGTGCTGCCGCTGCGCGAGGGCGAGCGCGTGCAGTCGGTGCTGGCCACGCGGGACTTCAGCGAGGCGCCGTACCTGGTGTTCGCCACCCGCAACGGCACGGTCAAGAAGACGGTGTTCCAGGCCTACAACACGCCGATCAAGGCCGACGGCATCATCGCCATCCACATCCGCGACGACGACGAGCTCGTGGCCGTGCGGCGCGTGGACGAGGACGACGAGATCCTGATGGTGTCCCACGCCGGCCTGGCCGTCCGCTTCAAGGAGCAGGACGCCCGCGCGATGGGCCGGGACACGTCGGGCGTGCGCGGGATGGACGTCTCGGGCGACGGCAACTACGTGCTGGCGATGGACGTCGCCCAGCCCGGGCAGGGCCTGCTGGTCGTCACCGAGAACGGCTATGGCAAGCGGACGCCGGTGGAGGAGTACCGGCTGACCGCCCGCGGGGCCAAGGGCGTCAAGACGATCGCGTTCACCGAGGCCAAGGGGATGCTGTCCGGCGCGCTGGTGGTCCGCGAGCACGAGGAGCTGGTGTTCATCTCGCAGAACGGGATGGTGCAGCGGACGGCGGTCCGGGGCATCAACCGCTACGGCCGCGCGTCGCAGGGCGTCAAGGTCATGAACCTGCGCGAGGGCGACGCCGTGTCGGCGGTCGCGCTGGTGGCCGAGAGCGAGGCCTCGACGGCCGCCGCGGTTCCCGACGAGCTGCCCGAGATCGCGGCCGACGCCCCGGCCGAGACACCGCCGCCGGAGGACGAGGGTTAGGGCCAAGACCCTGGACGCTCGTACCGTCGTCCTCCGCCTGCCGGTCCGCTACTCTTGCCTCACCAGAGAAAGGGGGTGGTCCGAAGTTGAGTGACAGTTCTTGTGGGACCCTGGAGGTGCCCGGCCGTTAGACCAGCCGGCGCTGGACCCGCGTTCTAGCGGAATCCACACCGGTGCACCGCCGCCGTCGGTGCCGGACCTAGTCCCTCCGGCCGCCTTAGTCGTCCGGCGACGGCATAAAGTCCAGCATGGTTGTGAGCGAGGCCCCCGGAGTCGACCGGGGGCCTCGCGTCGTTCTGGGCCGGCCGCGCGCCGGCGTCGCGACGCGCGTGGCCATCGGCGCGCGACGCGAGTTCTGGCCCCCGGGCCATAACTCGCCCTTGAGGCGAGCCCTCCGGGCGAGCTTCAAGCGGCTTCGGGCAGGTACTGGCGCCAGGTCGCCGGGATCGTCGGCGACGCGAGCTGGATGAAGATGTGAGCGCTGGGCGTGCGCGGCTTCACCCGCGGGTGCATGTTCACCTGATGCGGCAGGCGGTCGGCCTTGCGCCGGTTGCAGGGCGCGCAGGCCGCGACGATGTTGTCCCAGCCTGAACCGCCGCCCTGGGAGCGGGGGATCACGTGGTCGACCGTCAGCGACGTGCGCGAGCCGCAGTACTGGCACTGCCAGCCGTCGCGGGCGAACACCGCGCGGCGGGTGATCTTGCGCTTGTGCGTGTCGCGCGGGATGCGGACGTAGGTGACGAGCCGGATGACGACCGGGCGCGGCAGCGAGCCCGTGGCCCAGTGCAGGTCCTGGGCGCCGATCTCGATCACCTCGGCCTTGGACTTCAGCAGCAGCACCGTGGCGCGCCGGACCGTGCACACGTTGATCGGCTCAAACGTGGCGTTGAGCACCAGCACGCGACCACCGCTCCAACGGCTGCTCGAGCCGTCGGAATCAGGTCCGTGCCGCGGGTGGTCACCGAACGGCACGGACCCCAGTGGGCCTGGGGGTACGGCGGTTGCCACGGAGCGGAGTGTAGCGGTCAGGGCAGACCAATTTTCGATGAGACTCGAACCGCGCGGGCGGCTCACTGACCGAGCGTGACCGACCCGACCTCGCCCGCCAGCGCGAGCCGGATCGCCTCCTCCTCCTCGGGTGAGAGCTGGTGCTCGCCGCGCCCGGCGTGCACCTGCTTGCAGTACAGGCGGGCGGTGTCGCGGTGGGCGATCGAGGACAGCACGACGCCGTTGTGCTCGGCGTCCAGCAGCGCCAGCGACATCGACTGGTGGCCGGACATCTCGCCGTAGGCGTCGTAGCGGACCAGCGCGCGATAGGCGATCGCGCCGTCGAGGCGGTCCTCGGCGGCCGCCATCCGCTCGTCGAGCCGCTCGGCCACCTCCTCCACGCGGGCGTGCAGGGCGGCGAACGCGTCCTGGAGGCCGCTCGCGTGGGCCACCAGGTCGGTCTGGCCGTGCGGGCCGAGGATCACGCGCTGATCGCGCCGCAGCCGGCGAACGCGGAGGCTGAGCACCAGCGCGAGGATGAGCGCGAGTACCGCCACCGCCGCCCCGGCCAGGGCGACGATCCCGGGCGCGTCGGAGAACTGGCTCACCGGCCGAAGGTTAACCGCGCGCCCCGGCGGAGCCCGGGGGGCTGCGCCTCTATCCAAACAGCGTCGGGTAGGTGGAGTGGTTGTTGTCGGTCTTCTTCTCGCCCGGCACCGGCGCGACGCTGACGTTGATCGTCAACGCCGTCCCCAGCGGCGGCTTGCGGTTGAGCGGCAGCGTGACCGTCGCCTTCTCGCCCTGGGCCACCTTCTGGACGGTCCGGGTGATGGTGATCGGCGAGCCGGACTCGCGGGCGATCTGGAGCGTGACCTTGATGTTGAACTCGTCGTTGTCGCCCTGGTTGGTGAACGACACGGTGAACGCCTGGCCGGCCACGTAGGTCAGGCGGTTGGTGACGCCCGGCTGCAGCGTGGTGTTGCCGTAGGAGGTGCCGTTGAGGCCTGTGCCGTGCAGGCCGGGGCCGGTCGGCTGGTTGCTCTTCGCGCCGCTCCCCGTGCTCAGCTGCTGGCCGAGCTTCTGGGCCACGAACTGCGGGCTCTGCCAGGAGATGTCGCTCAGGAAGCGGGACTCCTGGATCGTCTGCCCGCCCACGTCGCCCTTGGTCAGCGCATCCTTGATGAACGGGACCACGCGCGAGTGCCAGAGCACGTCGGAGGCGGTGAACGACTGCATCTGGCCGGCGATGCGGCCGATCGCCTGGTCGGCGGCGCGGCCCTGGTCGCCCAGCGCGGTGCGGATGTCCGCGGCGATCGCCTCGAGCCCGTCGCGCCGCAGCTCGAGCGCGATCAGCACCGACTGCTGCGCCGCCTTCATGTCGTCCGGGACGGACAGGTTCTGCCCCTGCTTGAGCTGCTCGTCGGCCTGGACCTTCAGGCTGGAGATCGCCTGCTGGAGGTCCTCGGGCGACTGGTTCTGCGCCCCGTTGAGCTGGCGGAACAGCTGGCTGCCGGTCTGGGCGGACGAGCCGCCGATCTGGTTGGCCTGCCGGTTGTAGTCGCCGAGCGCGTTCTTGTGCCGGTTGGAGCTGCACGAGTGCACGACGAGGCCCAGCACCAGGATGACCACGATGATCCCGACCACGCCGGCCAGCCGCCGGGCCAGGATCGTCTGCTGGTCGGTGGTCGCGGTGCCGCCGGCGGGCCGGGCGCGCCGGGGACGCGGCCGCGGCCGGTCACGGGACCGGCTGCGCGTGGTGCGTACGGGCTCGTCGTCCTCGTCGAAGAAGGACACTTGATCTCCTAGGGACCGGTCGCGGTACGCGAACGGCCCTGTCGGTCCAGGTGCGTACAAGCATGGCAGGGACCTCGGAGGGAACCGCGGGCGGGCGCCGGAGGGAACCGCGCGGGGGCGCCGAACCGGGCTTCGATGGACACCACCGACGAGCTGCCCGTCACCGCCGCCGGGCACGGCGGGGCGCCGGCGCTCGTGCTCGGCCGCTACCGGCTGGGCGAGCGGCTCGGGGCCGGTGGGTTCGGGACGGTCTACGCCGCCATGGACGAGCGGTTGCGCCGGGCGGTGGCGGTCAAGGTGATCCCCGCGGACCGCGGCGCGCGCGACCGTCCGCGTGCGCAGCGCGAGGCGCTCGCGGCCGGCCGGCTCGACCATCCCGCGGTCGTCCGGGTCTTCGACGCCGGCGAGGACTCGCGCGCCCGCTACCTCGTGTCCGAGCTCGTCCACGGCCGCACGCTCGACGAGCTGGCCGCCGAGGGCGCGCTGTCGGACCGCGACGTGCTGCGGATCGGGCTCGCGCTGGCCGGGGCGCTCCAGCACGCCCACGACCGCGGCGTGGTGCACCGCGACGTCAAGCCCCAGAACGTGATCGTCCCCGAGGCCCCGCGCTCTGCCGACGGCGTGGCGAAGCTGGCCGACTTCGGCGTGGCCCACCTGGCCGGCGACGAGCCGCTCACCCGCACCGGCGACGTCGTCGGGACGCTCGCCTACATGGCGCCGGAGCAGGCCGCCGGCCACAGGGTCGACGAGCGGGCGGACCTCTACAGCCTCGCGCTGGTGGTCTACGAGGCGCTGGCGGGCACCAACCCGGTGCGCGCCGGCTCGCCCGCGGCCACCGCCCGGCGGGTGGGGACCGTGCTGCCGGCGCTGCGGCGGGCGCGGCGCGACCTGCCGGAGGGGCTGTGCGCGGCGGTCGACCGGGCGCTGCGGCCACGGCCCGAGGAGCGCGGCACGCTGGACGAGCTGGCCGAGGCCCTCGCCGACGCGCTGCCGGAGGTGTCGGACGAGGGCGGGACGGTCGCGCCGCACCCGCTCGAGCGCGCCGAGGCGCTCGCGCTGCCGGGCTGGGCCGCGCGGGTCGCCGCCGGCGGGCTGGCCGGCGGGCTCGCCGCGGCGGCCCTGTTCGCCACCGACGGGCCGCCCGCCGCCGGCGCGTTCGCGGGCGTCGCCGTCGCGGCGTTCCCGCGGGCGGCCTGGTTGCTGGTCGCGGTGGGCGTCGTCGGGCTCCTCGGCGCGGACCATCCGGGCGCCGCGCTCCTGGTGGCCGCCGCGGCCGCGCCCGTGCCGCTGCTGCTGCGGCGGGCGGGCGCGCTGTGGTCGGTGCCGGCGCTCGCGCCGCTGCTCGGCCTGGCTGAGCTGGCGGGCGCCTTTCCGGCGGTGGCCGGCACCGCCCGGGGATGGATGCGGAGGGCGGCGCTGGGCGCACTCGGCGCCTGGTGGGCGCTGCTGGCGCAGCCGCTGCTCGGGCGGGCGCTGCTGCAAGGGCCCGGCGCCGTCGGGGTCCCGGCGAGCGGCGGGCAGGTGAGGGAGGCCGGGGGACCGCTGGCGGCGCTGGCGCGCGGGCCGGCCGGCGACGTCGTGCACCGGGCGCTGGAGCCGCTCGTCACCGGCGGCGCGCTCCTCTACGTGCTCATCTGGGCCGTCGCGGCCGCCGTCATGCCGTGGCTGGTCCGCGGCCGCCATCTCGCCGTCGACGTGATCGCCGCCACCGCCTGGGCAGCGACGCTCGGCGCCGCCACCGCCGCCACCGCACCCCCCGAGCCGCGCGGGCTGGTCGCCGGGGCCGTCGCCGCCGGGGCGCTCGCCGTCGCGGCGATGCGGGTACGTGCGGTGGAGCCGTGACCCCGCGCCGGATACTGTGCACCCGCACCATGCCCACGTCCACCGGTAGCCCCGCTTGAGCGTGCTGCGCAACCTGGAGTCCAAGCTCGCCGGGCTCGTCGAGGGCACGTTCTCTCGCGCGTTCAAGTCCGAGGTCCGCCCGGTGGAGATCGCCCGCAAGCTGACCCGGGAGATGGACGAGCACAAGGTCCAGTCGCTCTCGCGGGTGTACGCGCCGAACGAGTACGCCATGTGGCTCTCGCCCAAGGACCGCGCGCAGTTCGAGGGCTATGAGGGCGACCTGGCGAGCGAGCTCTCGGGCTATCTGCTCGAGCACGCGCGGCGCGAGCGGATCGCGCTCGTCACGCGCCCGAAGATCGCCTTCAAGACCGACGACCGGCTGCGGTTGGGCGAGTTCGGCATCCAGGCGCGGCTGGTGCGCCCGCCCGCGGCCGAGCACGAGGAGCCCAGCCAGGGCGACGAGGGGCACACGATGGTCTACTCGGTGTCCGACCGCGTGTCGGAGCCGCTGCGGGAGCCCGACCCGCGCCGCCCGCGCGCGCTGCTGCGCGTCCACGGGCGCGCGGAGGCGGTGGGCGCCGGCGGCGCCGTCCTCGGCCGCTCGCGCGACAACGACGTGGTCATCGACGACCCCAACGTGTCGCGTCACCACGCCGAAGTCCGGCCGTCCGGCGGCTCGTGGATCGTCAACGACCTCGGCTCGACCAACGGGATCAAGGTCAACGGGCGCCGGGTGACCGGCCCGCAGTCGCTCAAGCGCGGCGACGTGATCGAGCTGGGCACCTCGAGGGTCACGTTCGAGCTGGAGTAGACGGTGCAGCTCGACCCGATAGCCGTCGGCCTGAAGTTCGGCTTCCTGGCCGTCCTGTACCTGTTCCTGCTCTGGGTGGCCTATTCCGCGTTGCGCGACCTGCGCCGCGGCGCCGAGGAGCGCTATACGGGTCCGGGTGCGGACTATGAGGACGCCACCGGGATGTACAGCGCGACCGCGGGGCTCTCCCCCGATGACGGCGGCGCGCCGAAGCTGCGCGTCAACCAGGCGGCCGGGTTGGCGGCGGGCTCGGCCTATGATCTCTCGGAGGGAGCGCTGCTGGGCCGGGGCGACCAGGCCGACATCCGGCTGGAGGACGGCTTCGCGTCCGCGCGGCACGCCCGTCTCGTCCCGCAGGGCGATGTGATGGTGTTGGAGGATCTTGGCTCCACGAACGGCACGTACCTCAACGGAGAGCCGCTGCGCGGGCCCCAGCCCCTGCACGCCGGCGACCGGATCCGCATAGGCGACTCCGAGTTCTCCTTCGAGCGGTGACGATGCTGCGGATCGCCGAGCAATGGGTCGACTCCGACCTGGGCCGCCAGCGCCAGGGCAACGAGGACAACTACTTCGTCCGCGCGCCGCTGTTCGTGGTGGCCGACGGCATGGGCGGCGCCCAGGCCGGCGAGGTGGCGTCCGAGATGGCGGTGGAGTCGTTCGCCGACGGGCTGCCGCCGGGCCCGCCGGAGCAGGGGCTGGTCCAGATCATCGAGCGGGCCAACCAGCGCATCCACGAGCGCTCGCGGACCGAGCAGAAGCGGGCGGGGATGGGCACGACCGTCACCGCGGCCTACGTGGCCGAGGACACGGTGTGGGTGGCCCACGTGGGCGACTCGCGCTGCTACGTGCTGCGCGACGGCGATCTGATCCGCCTCACCCACGACCACTCGCTCGTCGAGGAGCTCATGCGCCGCGGCAAGCTGACCGCCGAGCAGGCCGAGTCGCACCCGCAGCGCTCCGTGATCACCCGCGCGCTCGGGCCCGAGGCGAGCGTCGAGGTCGACATCAGCCCGTATCCCGCCAAGTCCGGCGACCTGTTCCTGCTCTGCTCGGACGGCCTGACCTCGATGGTGCACGAGCCCAAGCTCAAGCCGCTGATGGTCGAGCCGCGGCCGCTGGCCGACCTGGGCCGCGACCTGATCGCCGCCGCCAACGCGGCCGGCGGGCGCGACAACATCACGGTCGTCCTCTTCCGCCTGGAGGAGGTCGAGGCGCAGGCCGGGGCGCCCGCGGCGGCCACCGACGGCGCGGCGGCCGACGCCGAGGACGCCACCACCGAGTACGACACGTTCACCGGCGAGGCGGTCAGCACGCCCCGCCAGGGCGTGTCGCGGCCACCGGAGGCGCGGACCCGGTTGCGCGACGAGGCCGCGCGCGCCGGCGGGATGCGCGCCAGCGACGAGGCGGAGGCCGAGTACCGGGCCTCCGGGACGGTCGCGCTGTCGGCCGTGCGGCCGCGCGCGCAGCCCATCGAGGAGCCGCGACCGCACGCGCCGCCGCCCACGCGCCGGCGCCGCCGGCGCCGCCTGGTCACCCCCGCCCGGGTGATCGTCCTCGGCGCCGTGGTGGGCATCCTGATCGCCCTCTGGGTGGCCACCCGCGAGATCTACTTCCTCGGCGTCGACGAGGCCCACGGGAACGTCGTCGCCGTGTATCGGGGGCTGCCATACGAGCTGCCGCTGGGCATCAAGCTCTACTCGGTCGACCAGCGCTCCGGCGTGACGCTGCAGAGCGTGCCCGGCGGGCGGCGCAAGACGTTCACCGACCACCAGCTGCGCGCGCGCAAGGACGCCGAGAACCTCCTGCTGGCGCTGGAGCAGGGACGCATCTCTCAATGAGACGATTCGGTTCGACACTGCCGCCGGCGGAGGCACGCGCACGCGGAGCGGACTCCGGATGAGCGCGCGCAACCGCGAGCTCGTCGCGCTCATCCCGGCGTCGCTGCTGCTGACGGCCGGGTTCGCCGCGCTGTTCATCCAGCGCTCCGACATCCTGTCCAACGTCTCGCTGACCTACGGGGCGATCTTCCTGGGCCTGTGCTTCGCCGGGCACCTGGTGATCCGCTTGACGCTGCCGCACGCCGACCCGTACCTGTTCCCGCTGGTGGCGATCCTGGCCTGCTTCGGGCTGGTGGTCGTCTACCGGATCGACGAGGACCTGGCCCGCGACCAGGCGCAGTGGTTCGTGATCGGGCTGATCCTGTTCGTGGTCACGATCCTCGCCCTGCGCGACTTCCGGGTGCTGGAGCGCTACCGCTACACGATCGCGCTGGCCGGCCTGGCGCTGCTCCTGCTGCCGCGGGTGCCGGGCATCGGCCAGCAGGTCAACGGCGCCTACCTGGGCGTCAAGCTCGGGCCGATCGCCTTCCAGCCGGCCGAGTTCGGCAAGATCGCCATCGTCATCTTCCTCGCCGCCTACCTGCGCGACACCCGCCAGGTGATGGTGCAGAGCTCGCGGCGATTCCTGGGCGTGACGATCCCGCCGCTGAAGCACTTCGGCCCGCTGCTGCTGGTCTGGGGCGCGGCGATGCTGATGCTCGTGTTCATCCGCGACCTCGGCTCCTCGATCATGTACTTCGGCGCGTTCCTGGCGCTGGTCTACGTGGCCACGAACCGGTTCTCGTTCGTGCTCGTCGGCCTGGTGCTGTTCGGCCTGGGCGCGTGGTTCCTGGCCAGCCACGTACCGCACATCGAGGACCGCATCGACATCTGGCTGGACCCGTTCAAGGACTACAACAGCTCGGGCTACCAGATCGCCAACGGGATGTTCGCCCAGGCCGACGGCGGGCTGTTCGGCACCGGGCTGGGCGCGTCGGTGCTGCGGCTGCCCGGCGGGGCGCCGCTGATCCCCGCGCCCCAGACCGACATGATCTACGCGGTGGTCGTCAACGAGCTCGGGCTCGTGGGCGGCGTCGGGCTGCTCGCGACCTACCTGATGATCGTCGAGCGCGGCTTCAAGACCGCCACGCTGGCCGCCGACTCGTTCTCCAAGCTGCTGGCCACCGGGCTGACCGCGGTGCTGGCGCTGCAGGTCTTCGTGATCGTCGGCGGCGTCACGCGAGTGATCCCGCTGACCGGCGTGACGCTGCCGTTCGTCTCCTACGGCGGCTCCTCGATCGTGGCGAACTTCGTCCTGCTCGGGCTGCTGCTGCTGATCTCCGACCGCGCCCGCCGCCCGGCGCGGGCGGTGGGAATACGACCCCACCCACCCCTGCGGTGAACGGGCCGATCGTCAAGCTGTTCGGGCTCTTCGTCGTGCTGTTCTTCGTGCTGGTCGCGTTCAGCTCGCGCTGGGCGGTGTTCGGCGCCACGCGGCTGCGCGACAACCCGCACAACAGCCGCGTGGTGCTGGAGGAGCAGCGCATCAAGCGCGGGATCATCCGGGCCGACGACGGCACCGCGCTGGCCCGCAACCGCCCGCTGTCCGGCAAGCGCTACGCCCGCCGCTACCCGTTCGGCCCGCTGTTCGCGCTGCCCGTCGGCTTCGACTCGGTGCGCTTCGGCCGTGCGGGCCTGGAGCGCTACTACAACGACGAGCTGACCGGGCACAAGGCCGAGCTGAGCGACGTGCTCGACTCGCTGCTCAAGAAGACCACGGCGGGCGACGAGCTGGAGACGTCGCTGGACGTCAAGGCCCAGAAGGTCGCCTACCAGGCACTGGGCAACCGCACCGGCGCGGTGGTGGCGATGGACGTCCACTCCGGCGCGGTCCGCGTCCTGGCCGGCACGCCGTCGTTCGACCCGTCGGACCCGGGCCACGGCAACCGCTTCAACCTCGCCACCCAGGGCCTGTTCCCGCCGGGCTCGACGTTCAAGACCGTGACCGCGGTGGCGGCGATCGACACCGGCAAGTACACGCCGGACTCGACGATCAGCGGGCGCGACAACAAGATCATCTCCGGCACGCCGCTGCACAACTTCGGCGGCGAGGACTTCGGCGACGTGTCGCTCACGTTCGCGCTGACGCACTCGATCAACACCGTGTTCGCCGAGGTGGGCGAGAAGATCGGCAAGGCCACGCTGGCCGAGTACATGGAGCGCTTCGGGTTCGGCGCGGACCCGCCGATGGACTATCCGGCGGAGCAGATGAGCCCCAGCGGCTCCTACCGCAAGGGTCACGTCATCTCCGAGCGCTCGCGGTACGTGGACGTCGGGCGCACGGCGATCGGGCAGGCGCTGCTGCTGGCCACGCCGCTGCAGATGTGCACGGTCGCCCAGGCGATCGGCAACGGCGGCGTGCGGATGGAGCCGCGGCTGGTGCAGAAGGTCGTCGATCCCGACGGGCGCACGGTGGACACGCCGGCGCCCAAGGAGGCCGAGCGGGTGATGTCCGCCGACACGGCCGCCAAGCTGACCGCGATGATGAAGCAGGTGGTCAAGGAGGGCACCGGCACCGCGGCCGCGCTGCAGGGCATCGAGCTCGCGGGCAAGACCGGCACGGCGGAGATCGACATCGCCAACGGCATCAACGACCTGTGGTTCATCGGGTTCACCGACAAGGACGCGGTGGCCGTGGTGCTCAGCCACGAGCACGGGACGGGCGGCCCGGTGGCCGGCCCGATCGCCAAGCAGGTGCTGGAGGCGCTCGGCAACTGAGCGATGCACGGGATCGCGCGCGACACCATCGTCGACGGCCGCTACCGGGCGGAGAAGCGCCTGGGCAGCGGCGGCATGGCCGAGGTGTGGTGCGCGGAGGACGACGTCCTGGGCCGGCGCGTGGCGCTGAAGCTGCTCGGCTCGCGCTTCGCCGAGGACGACGACTTCCGCGAGCGCTTCAAGCGCGAGGCGCAGGCCGCGGCCGGGCTCGCGCACCCGAACATCGTCGGGATCTTCGACCGCGGCGAGTGGGACGGCACGCCCTACATCGCCATGGAGCTCGTCGAGGGCCGCACGCTGAAGGACCTCGTGCGCGAGCGCGGGCCGCTGCCGCCGGACGTGGCGATCAACCTGACGATCCAGGTCCTGGGGGCGCTCGGCTTCGCGCACCGGCGCGGGATCGTGCACCGCGACGTCAAGCCGCAGAACGTCATCCTCGACCATGAGGGGCAGGCGAAGGTGGCCGACTTCGGCATCGCCCGCTCCGGCGGCTCGGAGATGACCGAGACGGGGACGATCCTCGGCACGGTCCAGTACGCCTCTCCCGAGCAGGCCCAGGGCCAGCCGGTGTCGCCGCGCTCGGACCTCTACTCGGCCGGGGTGGTCCTCTACGAGCTGCTGACCGGCCGCGTGCCGTTCGAGGGCGAGTCCGTCGTCGCGGTGGCGTTGAAGCAGGTGTCGGAGCCGCCGGTGCCGCCGTCGCAGCTGCGGCCGGGGATCTCGCCGGCGCTCGAGGCCGTGGTGATGCGGGCGCTGGAGAAGGACCCGGCGCGGCGCTTCGCCGGCGCGGACGAGTTCGTCGCGGCGCTGGAGGCCGCGCGGCGGGCGCCGACGCGGCCCGTGGTGCTCGAGCCGGCGCCCGGCGAGCCGTGGGTGGCCGAGGAGGAGGAGCCCGGCTCGCGCTGGTGGCTGTGGCTGCTCGCCCTGCTCGTCGTCGCCGGCGTGGCGCTGGGCGCCTACCTGCTCACCGCGGGCAAGCAGGTCGACGTGCCGCGGGTGGTCGGGATGACCGCGGAGGCGGCGGCCCGCACCCTACACGGCGACCAGCTCGAGGTGGCCTACCGCAGCGAGGTCTCGCAGACCGTGCCGCGCAACCAGGTGATGCGCCAGAACCCGAGGGCGGGCGCGCACGTGGACCGCCACTCGACCGTGCTGCTCACCGTGTCGGCGGGGAGAGGCTCCGCGCCGGTGCCGCGGGTCGAGGGGCTGGCCGTGGCGGACGCGAAGGCCGCGCTGCGCAAGGCGGGCTTCAACGTCAAGGCGCACCGCGCCTACTCGGACTCGGTGCCGAAGGACGAGGTCATCGCCTCCTCGCCGCCGGCCGGCGGGTCTCTCGAGCGCGGGAAGACCGTCACGCTGACCGTCTCGCGCGGGCCGCGGCCGATCTCGCTGCCCAAGCTCACCGGGCTGCCGAAGTCCGACGCCGAGCAGAAGCTCTCGCTGCTCGGGCTCAAGGCGAACGAGAGCGAGAAGGAGTCGGCGCAGACGCCCGGGACCGTCCTCGCCCAGGATCCGGCGCCCGGGACGACCGTGCGGCGCGGCGACACCGTGAGCCTGACGATCGCCAAGGCGCGCCCGCAGGTGCCCGACGTGTCCACGCAGCACCCGCCGCTGGACGACGCGACCAAGACGCTGACCGACGCCGGCTTCAAGGTGCGCACGCGCCAGCAGCCGTCGGACGCGGTCCCGGAGGGCAGCGTCGTCCGCCAGTTCCCGGAGCCGGGCACGCAGCGCTCCACCGGCGCGACCATCACGCTGGTCGTGTCGACCGGCGCGGCCACGCCGACGCCGACGCCGTCGCCCACCGAGACGGCCACGCCGACCGCGACGCCGACGCCGTGAGGGTCGCGGTCCTGGCCGGCGGGCGCTCGTCGGAGCACGACGTGTCCCTGGACTCCGCGGCGGCGGTGCGCTCGGGCGTGGCGGCGGCCGGCCACGAGGTGCTCGACGTGCGCGTCGAGCGCGGCAGCGGCGCCTGGCGCTGCGGCGACGGCGAGGTCTCCCTGCGCCCCGGCGGCGGGCTGCTCGGCGTCGACGCCGTCTTCCCCGTCCTGCACGGGCCGTTCGGCGAGGACGGCACGGTCCAGGGCCTGCTCGAGCTGCTCGATGTGCCCTACGTCGGCGCCGGCGTGCTCGCCTCGTCGCTGTGCATGGACAAGGTGGTGTTCAAGGAGGTGCTGGCCGCCGCGTCGGTTCCCCAGGTCGAGTCGCTGCCGGTGCGCCGGGCGCGCTGGGAGGCCGAGCGCGAGGCGGTCGTGCGCGAGCTGGCCGTGCTGGGGACGCCGGTGTTCGTCAAGCCCGCCCGGCTGGGCTCCTCGGTGGGGATCTCCAAGGTGTGGGCGGAGGCCGGCATGGCCGCCGCCCTGGACGAGGCCTTCGCCCACGACAGCCTGGTCATCGTCGAGGGCTTCTCGTCCGGCATCGAGGTCGAGTGCTCGGTGATCGGCAACGGCGAGCCCGAGGCCTCCCAGCCCGGCGAGATCGTCCTGCAGGGGGCCGAGTGGTACGACTACGCCGCCAAGTACGACCCCGGCGGGATGGAGCTCGTCGTCCCCGCGCGGCTGCCCGAGACGGTGCGCGAGGAGGTCCGCCGCCTCGCCTGCGACACGTTCCTGCGCGTCGGCTGCACCGGGCTGGCCCGGGTCGACTTCTTCGTCGAGGGCGACCGGGTGCTGGTCAACGAGCTCAACACGATGCCGGGGTTCACGCGCACCAGCGTGTTCCCGAAGCTGTGGGAGGCCGCCGGGCTGGCGTTCCCGGCGCTGTGCGACCGGCTGCTGGAGCTGGCTCTGGAGCGGTACTCGGCCGAGCGGGAGCGAGGGTGAGTTGGCGTGCCGGGGCCGGCGAACTGCGGCTGGGTAGGGGGGAAGGTCGGCCTTGGGTCCGGGTGCGAGGGTCGGGTGTGCGCGAGTCTCGGGCGGGAGCGCCGGCGTCGATCACGTTCGACCCCCGGCGGCTTTGCTCAAGAAGTCCGGTGTAGCCTTGGCCGGCCTATACGCGCCTAAGGTGACACGCGCGCCCGCCGGCGCCACCGAAACGAAGCTCCTTATCTGTGCTCGTCTTCAGCGTCAACCGGGTCCGGTAGCGGCGGTGCGTGTGCGTGGTAGGCGGTGCGGGTCGGGTGCGCGCGGACGCC
>JAICUS010000836.1 GCA_025935735.1 Solirubrobacteraceae bacterium
CCATGACGCTGATGGTCGTGGTGCTGGTGGTCTTCCAGTACCTGCTGCGGGCGCTGCTGCTCTCGCGCGAGCGCGCCGCCCGGCTGGCCGCGCTGCAGCTCGGCGTGCTCGTGTCGATGATCGAGACGCTCGCGCTGCGCGACCGCATGACCGCCCGCCACTCCGCCGCCGTCGCGCGCTACGCCGCGGCGATGGCCGATGCGCTCGGGTGGCCCTCCGGGCAGCGCGAGCTGGTGCACACCGCGGGCCTGCTGCACGACGTCGGCAAGTTCGCCTTCCCGGACTCGATCCTGCTGGCCGACCAGAAGCTGACGCCGGAGCAGCGCGAGGCGGTGAAGGCGCACCCCGCCGACGGCGCCCGGCTGCTGCGCCGGCTCGACGGCTACGGCCCGGTGGCCGACGTCGTGCTCTCCCACCACGAGCGCTGGGACGGCATGGGCTACCCGCGCGGGCTGGCCGGCGAGGCGATCCCCACGGCCGCCCGGGTGATCGCGGTGGCCGACACCTACGACGTGCTCACCGCCCGCGACTCCTACCGCAAGCCGGTCAGCGCGGCCGACGCCGTGGCCGAGCTGCGCCGGGTGGCCGGCGGCCAGCTCGACCCCGAGCTCGTCGCGGTGTTCGCCGGCCTGGTCACCCGCGGCGCGCTCTCGTTCGGCCACGGCGACGACGTCGACTTCGAGCACGAGCTCGGCTTCGAGCGGCTCGTGCGGGCCCACGCGCTCCCCGGAACGGGGTAATCGACGCCGCTTAGGCGGTAATCCCGTCAAGCCGGAAACGGTCCGACCGATGACCGGGACGTCCCCGCCCCCAGGTCACGGAAGGAGCCGGTCAGATGGGTTTCAAGTACTAGTGACGACCACGCGGTCCGCCAGCTCCTCGGCGGCATCCGCGAAGCGCTGTGCGCCACCCGCGGCGCGCAGCCGCGCCGAGGCCAGAGCGGCCTCGGCGCCCCTCGCCCGGGCCGTCCGCACCGCCTCCTGCAGCCGCCCCGGCTCGAGGCGCTTCAGCGGCAGCGCGACGCCCGCCCCGGCCTCCACCACGCGGCGCGCCACCTCCGGCTGGTCGCGCCCGAACGGCACGGCCACCACCGGCACGGCGGCGGCGACCGCCTTCTGCACGGCCCCCATGCCGCCGTGGCAGACCACGGCCGCCGCGCGCTCGAGCACCGGGCCGTGCGGGACGAAGCGCTCGACGCGCACGTTCTCCGCCCGCGGCAGCGCCGCGGCGCCGTGCGCGTCGGCCAGGGTGACGACGACCCGCACGGGCTCGTCGCGCAGCGCCTCCACGGCGACGGCGGCGAGCCGCTCGTCGCGCTGGTAGTCGGTCGAGCAGGTGACGAGCACCCACGGGTCGCCCGGCTCGTCCAGCCAGGCCGGCGCCTCGGCGGGCGGGTCCCAGACTTGCGCGCCGCAGAAGCGGAAGTACGCGGGCATGTCCGTGCGCGGGTACTCCAGCGGGTCGCCGGTGAGCACGAGCACGCGGTCGGCGCCGGCCACCTGCTGCAGCGCGGTGGAGTACGGGGCCAGGCCGGCCTGCGTGCGCAGCTCGTTCAGCCGCGGCAGCATCGCCTTGCCGTACATCCGCAGGACCAGGCGCATCAGGACCGCGTCGCGCACGCGGCCCAGCGCGTCGTGGCGCGGCTTCATGCCCAGCCAGTAGGGCGGGATGCCGCGCCCGGGCCAGGGCAGCAGCGACGGGATCGCCATGGCCCAGGGCAGGCCGGAGGCCTCGGCGCCGACGATCGCGCCGTAGGCGTTGACGTCCACGATCAGCAGGCTCTGGCGGTACGGCGGGCACCTCGCCCTTACGGCGAGGTGGTCGACAGCGTGAACGTGAGCGTCTTGGCGTAGCTGCCCGTGCGCAGCGGGTCGTGCGCGTCGATGTGCTGCAGGAACTCGACGTCCACCGGGTCGTGGCTCACCGG
>JAICUS010000035.1 GCA_025935735.1 Solirubrobacteraceae bacterium
CGCTGAGAGCCCTCGGGGGGCCTCGTTGCGCAGGCGAACGGCTGCTGGGTAGAGGAGCGAGAGCCCCGGCCGCCGTGCGGTCGCGATCGTTTCTCGCGCCGGCCCCGTGCAAACGCGCACATCCGACCCGCGCACCCGGACCCAGGGCCGACCGCCTCCCTACCCAGCGGGCAGTTCGCCGATCCCGCCCCGCCGCCGCTCGCCAGCGGCCCGGGCTCCGGCGCCGGTTAGCGTTCGCGGCATGGATCGCTTCAACGGCCTCGAGATCCCGGAATCGGTGGGCGACGCCCTGCAGCCGGCGACGCTCGCGCTGGTCGTCTACGACATGCAGGTCGGGATCGTGGAGCAGGTCGCGGACGGCGAGCGCGTGCTGGCGAACGTGCTGCGCGTGCTGGAGGCCGCGCGGGCCGCGAGCGTGCGGACCGTGTTCACGCGCCACTACTCGATGCCGACCGCGCTCGCGGGCGTCTTCCAGCTGCGGCAGGCCAAGGTGTGGGAGCGCAAGGACCGTGCCGCGGAGACGACCCCCCTCATCCCGCACGGGTCGCCGGGCTTCGAGCTCGCCCCGGAGCTGGCGCCGCGGCCGGGCGAGGCGGTGATCGACAAGATCACCATGTCCGCCTTCGCCGGCACGCCGCTGGAGATCGTGCTGCGCGACTGCGGCGTGCGCAGCTACCTGATCGCGGGCATCGCGCTCGAGGTGGGGATCGAGCCGACCGTGCGCCACTCGGCCGACCTCGGGTTCATCCCGGTGGTGGTCGCGGACGCGTGCGGCTCCGGCGACGCGGCGGCGGGCGAGCGGTCGCTGGCCGCCCTGCGGTTTCGCCGGCGACGCGATCCTCGCCACCACCGACACCGTCGTGGCGGCGCTGACCGGTGACTAGGATGGCGGCATGAGGCGGATAGCCGAAGTCGACGGCCTGACGGCGGCGGACCTGATGCACCGGCGGCTGACGACCCTGCCCGCCACCACGACCGTGAGCGAGCTGCGGGCCTACTTCGCGGAGAGCACCTCGCACAAGCTCGCGCTGATCGTCGACGGCGAGCGCTACGTCGGCGCGGTGGCCGCGGATGCGCTCGGCGACGCGGCGGACGACGTGCCCGCCGCCCGCATCGCGCGACGCGAGCCGGTCGTGCGGCCCGACGCGCAGGCCGCCGACGCCGAGGCCGCCGCGCTGGCGGACCCGAGCGACCGGCTCCCGGTCGTCGACGCCGAGGGGCGGCTCGTCGGCATCGTGGCGATCAACCACGCGCGCGACGGCTTCTGCGGCACCTGACGCTCAGCGCGACGTGACGTAGAGGCGCACGTTGCGGTCGCGCCGGGTGCCGGCGAACTCCTGAGGGCGCCCGCCCTGGGCGTCGAGGTAGGCGAGCTGCTCGGACACGCCGGCCAGGCCGGACTGGTCGTGGTCGACCATCCAGGTCTCCAGCGCGACGCCGCCGCCGGGCACGGTGCGCAGCCGGAACATCCGCGCCTGCTGCGGGTAGTCGGCCAGCGAGGAGGTGCCGATCAGCCACACGTGGCCTCGGCGGGTGACGACGTTGCGGTGGCGGTTGCCGGCCACGGCGGCCACCACGTGCGGGTCGGCGTCCAGCGCGGCCAGGGCGGCGTCGCCGCCGGCGGTCGCGTCGAGCGGGTTGTGGGAGAACACCAGCACCCGGCGGTCGCCCGCGCGCGCCAGCTCGTCCCGCAGCCAGGCGAGCTGCTCCGGCCGGATCAGTCCCTGCGAGGTGCCGTCGCGGCGGACGGTGTCGAGCGTGATCGCCCGCACGTGCGGCCCGACGTCGACCGCGTAGTCCATCAGCCCGCCGTGCAGCGCCGTGCCGCGCGCGCCGGCCGCGGCCAGCCGGGCGGTCGCCTCGGCGCCGGTGAGGATGCGGCGGCGGGGGTCGGCGGGGACCCTCTCGGCGTCGCCCGGGAGCCCGCCGGAGAGCACCGCCGCGACGGCCGCCCGCGCGCTGCCCTCGTTGCGGGGCGGGCGCAGGCTCGGGTCAAGCGAGGGGACGAGCTCCTCCCCGGTGGCCACGTTCTCGATCGCCGGCGTGACCGGCACCTCGCCCTGGGCGAGCACGTCGTGGTTGCCCACGACCGGGTACCAGGGCGCGTCCAGCCCGGCCGCGCGGAACGGGCGCTGCGCCGCCCGCAGCACGCCGGCATGGCGGGGCGCGTCGTGGTCGGGCCGGTAGTAGAACGGGTCGGCGCCGTCGGCCGCCTGCACGCCGTCGTAGCCGGGCCCGCCGGAGTTCGGGTCGACCTCGCGTCCGTCGAGCGTGTCGACGGCCATCCTGAGCTCGTTCGCCTGCGCGTTGTCGACGACGTCGCCGGTGACGAACACGGCCTGCGGGCGCTCGCGGTTCACCGCTCGCACGGCGGCGTCGAGCACCTGCGTGGAGAACGCCTCCTGCGGGCGGAACGTCGAGGTGAACGGCGCGCCGAGCCGGTCCAGGAACGGCACCCGCGCCGGCGACTCCTCGTCGCGCACGTGCGTGTCCGTGAGCTGGGCGAAGGTCGCGAGCGTCGCGCCCGGCCGCGTGTGCCCGCCGCGGTCGAGCAGCGGCTCGCCCGGCCCGCGCGCCAGGAAGCCGTCGCCGTCGGAGTCGACCAGCGTGGCCCGCAGCGTCGAGCCCGGCGGCGGCCCCGGGGCGGCCGCGCGCCCGCCGCCGCAGCCGGCGAGCACCAGGGCGAGGAGGAGGGCCGCGCGCCTCATTCCTCACGCAGCCCCGCGACGACGGGCTCGCGCAGCACGCGCCGGGCGACGACGGCGGTCGCGGCCACGGCGAGCGCGAGCAGTCCCGCGACCACGAGCGCGACCTGGCCGTGGGTCGGGGCGATCGGCAGCTCGGCGAAGCTCGCGGCGAGGTGGGCGACGAGCGGCCCGAAGGCCAGCGCCTCCAGCGCCACGCCGGCCAGCGCCGCGGGGACGGCCACCGCCAGCGCCGCGCCGGCGAGCACGAGCGCGACCGTGACCGCGTCGCCGCCGCAGGCGCGCAGCAGCGCGACGGCGCCGCGCCGCTCGCGGGCCGTGACCGCGAGCGCCTGGACGAGCGCGTAGAGGCAGACGAGCCCGACCGCCAGCCCCACGCCGCGCAGCACGGCGGCGAGCACGGCCAGGAAGCTCGCGTTGTCGGTCTGCGCGGCGCTCACCGGCTGCGAGCGGGCGCCCAGCGCGTGCAGCCGGCGCGACACGGCGTCGGGGTCGGCGCCGGCGTCCAGCCGGACGACGACCTGCGGCGCCAGGTCCGGCCGGACGGAGAGCAGCCGCCGGGCCCCGATCCAGGCGATGCGGCCGTCGTTCTCCAGCGCCCGCACGACGCCGGCCACCCGGAAGCGCAGCTCGCCGCCCTGCGGGACGGCCACGGCGAGGACCGAGCCCGGCTGCAGCCCCAGCGCGTCCGACAGCCCCTGGCCGACCTCCACCTCATTCGGGCCGTGAATGCGCCGCCCGGCGGCCAGCGGCGGCGCCTCGAAGCGCGTGTGGTCGCCCCGGTAGGCGATCAGCCGCACCGGCTCGCCGAGCCGGAACGAGTCCGCCGCGTCGACGCTGTAGCGCTCGCCCACCGCCGCGACGCCCGGCAGCCGGCGGACGGCCGGGAGCTCGGTGTGGTCGATGCTCACCGCGAGCTGGTAGCGCTTGCCCACCGTGCCCGGGTCGTCGCGCAGGCGCTCGAGCAGCGTGGCGAGCGCGAGCATCAGCGTGACCACGCCGGCGCAGACGGCGATGGTGGCCACCGTCGCCGCCCAGCGCCCGCGGGCCGCGGTGGCGAACCGCGCCCCGAGCGCGAGCAGGCCGCCGCCGAGCCGGCCGGCCCGCGGCGGGCGCCCGGCGAGGTCGCCGCCGCGCAGGATCTCCACCGGCGGCCGGCGGGCGGCGCGCCAGGCCGGCCAGGTGGCGGCGGCCACGACCAGCGCGACGACCACCAGCCAGCACAGCAGCAGCGGCCCCAGCAGCGCCCAGCCCGGGCCGAGCTCGTTCAGCGCGGCCAGCAGGTCGCCCGCCGGTCCGGCGACGGCCAGCGCGCCGACGGCGAGGCCGAGCGCCGCCGCGGGCGCCGCGACGGCCAGCGACGCCCGCGCCTGGCGCGCGGCGATCGCCGCCGGCGTGAACCCCAGCGCGCGCTGGACGCCGAGCGCGCTGAGGCGCCGCTGCACGTCGGCGTGCGCACCGGCCGCGAGCATCGTCCCGGCGGCCAGCAGCGCCACCAGCGAGAACGCCACGAGCAGCGAGATGATGATCCCCGCCGCCTGCGAGAGCAGCACCTTCACGCCCCCGCGGGTGATGAACTGCAGCCGGCCGAGCCCGAACGACACCGCGCGCGCCTGCGTGAGCGTCACGTCGGCCTTCGCCGGGTCCACGAGCCACAGCAGCGCCAGGTTCGGCGCCAGCCGCCGGTGGAACGCGAACGTGTCCTGGATCTGGCGCTCGCTCACGTACACGCGCGCGGCGCTCGCCAGCGGGTAGGCGACGTTGTCCGGCGAGATCGCGATGCCGACCACCCGCAGCGGCCCGAGCCGCTCGACGGTCAGCACGTCGCCCACGTGCAGGCCCCAGGCGCTCGCCACGCCGCGCTCGACCACCACCTCGCCGCTGCGGCGGTCGATCAGGTCGCGGCCCGCCACGACCTCGTAGCCGCGCCGGCCGCCCAGCACGATGTCCAGCGCGCCCTTGGCGGTGAAGTGCCCGCGGTCGTCGACCAGCTGCACGTTGGTGATCTCGCGCCGGTAGGCGCGGGCCGCCAGGTTGGGCAGCGCACGCACGCGTGCGTCGACCACCGAGCGCCGCTCGGGGTCGAAGCGGGCGATGACGTCGGGCAGCTGCGCCCGCTCGGCCGCCCGGTCGAAGCCGGTGGCCAGCGAGTAGCCGACCGTCGCGCCGGTGCCCACCACGACCGCCGCGGCGAACACGCCGAGCGCCGCGAGCAGGCTCCGCCGCGGCAACCTGGCGCGCCGGCGCGGGAAACCTCGGCGCGCCGCCGCTCGCGGTGCGGCCGCCGTCGCGCCGGTCACGCCGGCTCCAGCCGCCCGTCGCGCAGCGCGAGGACCCGGTCGGCGATCCCCGCGGCAGCCGTCTCGTGCGTCACCAGCACGACGGCCCGCCCCTCGCTCGCGCCCGCCCGCAGCAGCCGCAGGACCTCCTGGCCGGCCTCGGCGTCCAGGTTGCCGGTGGGCTCGTCGGCCAGCAGCAGCGCCGGGTCGTTGACCAGCGCGCGGGCGATGGCGAAGCGCTGCTGCTCGCCGCCGGAGAGCTGATGCGGGAGCGAGCCGGCCACCGGACGCAGCCCGAGCCCGTCGATCAGGTCGCGCCCGCGCGCGGCCGCGTCGGGGCGGGCGTCGCGCACGCGGCCGGCCAGCAGCACGTTCGCCTCGCCGCTCAGCTCGGGCAGCAGGTGGAAGAACTGGAACACGAAGCCGACGCGCCGGCGCCGCAGCCGGCTCAGCGCGCGCTCGCTGGCGCCGGTCACGCGCTCGCCGGCCACCACGATCCGGCCGGCCTCCGGCCGGTCGAGTCCGCCGAGCAGGTGCAGCAGCGTCGACTTGCCGCTGCCCGAGCGCCCGAGGATCGCCACCACCTCGCCCTCCTCGACGTGCAGCGAAGCGCCGTCGAGCACGCGCCGGGCGGCGCGTCCTTCGCCGTAGGTCTTGACGAGGCCATCCGCGGCCACCACCGGCATGACCCCACGGTAGGGGCCCTTGACACGAGCAGAACCGTAAGTGTAGGCTAACGGTAAGTGGACGCTAACGGACGACACGCGATGGACGCGCTGGGCGATCCGACCCGCCGGGCGATCTTCGAGCGCCTCGGCGAGGGCCCGCGCGCCGTCGGCGAGCTGGCGAGCGAGCTGCCGGTCAGCCGCCCGGCGGTCTCCCAGCACCTGAAGGTGCTCAAGGAGGCCGGCCTGGTGGTGGACACCAAGCACGGCACCCGCCGCCTGTACCGGCTCGACCCCGCCGGTGTGGGGGCCGTGCGCGCCTACTTCGACACGTTCTGGAACCAGGCCCTGGCCGCGTTCAAGACAACCCTCGAGCAGGAGGTCAAGTGATGGTGCAGGCCACCGAGGCGGAGGCTGCTGGGGCTCTACGCGGAGTCGCTGGGGTCCAGCTGAAGGGCGCAGCTGTTGATGCAGTAGCGCAGCCCGCCCTTGTCGCGCGGGCCGTCCTCGAAGACGTGGCCGAGGTGGCCGCCGCAGCGCCGGCAGACGACCTCCGTGCGAATCATCCCGTGCGAGACGTCGCGCCGGATCTCCACCGCCTCGGCCACGGCGGGCTCGGTGAAGCTCGGCCAGCCCGACCCCGACTCGAACTTCGTCCCGGACGAGAAGAGCTCGGCGCCGCAGCCCGCGCAGCGGTAGGCGCCGTCGTCGTGGCAGTCCCAGTACTTCCCGGTGAACGCCCGCTCGGTACCGGCCTTACGGAGCACCTGGTACTGCTCGGGCGTCAGGTCCTCGCGCCACTGCGCGTCGGTCTTCTCGATCTCCGTGGCCATGCCACAGAGGGTAGTCCTACGCGTGCGCCAAGTGGAGGCGGCGGAGGAGCCGCGCGCGGCGCGGGGCGGCCGGGGAGGACGTCCGGCGGGCGCGGGCGGCCGCGTAGAAGGCGGCGGAGCGCTCAAGGGCCATCTGCTGGATGAGGGCGGGATGCATTCTCGGCTCCTGTTCGGCGGTTGACTGGCACCGTCGAAGTTACGGCTGAGGCGGCGAGGCCACATCGGGTGTTCGGTCCGTCCTGCAAGACCGCATGCCTTAGGTGGTTCTTACGCGCACTTACCTCGAAATCCCGCGCCGCTGCACGTATCCTCCGTGGCCGTGGTCGCGCGCAGAGGGAGGAAGGCGGGGCTCGCCGCCCTGGGAACCCTGATCGTTGCGGCGGCGTTCTTCTCGGCCGTCTATGAGTGGTCGGGGGCGACGCTCGCCGGCGATCCCGTGGCGCTCGCGCGCGTGAACGTGGAGACGTTCGCCGGGCGGGTGCAGAGCACGCGCGCGGTCGGCCAGGACGGCCGCGCGATCCCGCTGACGGTGGCCGGCGGGCGCCTCACGCCGCGCGAGCGGATCGCCCCCGGAGCCCGCGTCACCGTCGCGGTCACGCTCAAGCGGCCCGGCTGGGACGCATGGCTGCTGGGCGACACCCGGACGGAGCGCCTCACCGTCCGCGCCCCGGTGGCCCACGTCCGCTCGCGCTGGGTGACCGCGCGCGCGGGCTCGCCCGTGACGGTCGGCTTCGGCTCCTCCGTGGCCCGCGTGCGCTACGGGTCGCACACGGTGACCGGCACGCGCGACGCCGTGTCCATCCCGGCGTCCGAGCCGGCCGGGACGGTGCGGATCCGGCTCGCGGCCCGGTCCTGGGAGTCGCTCGGGCGCCCGGCGCGCGTGCGCTGGTTCCCGCGCACGGCGCGGCCGGTGGCGCTCGTCAGCCCGGCGCCGGACGGCAAGCTCTCGCCCGCCGGACCGCTGAGGCTCACGTTCGCCCAGAGGGTGAGGGATGTCCTCGGCGACGCCCATCCGAAGCTCTCGCCGGCCGTGCCCGGCCACTGGCGCCGGCCGAACAGCCACACGCTGGAGTTCGTTCCGTCCGGCCTGGGCGTGCCGCTGGGCGCGCACGAGAAGCTGACGTTCCGGCACTCCGTGGCGCTCGCCGACCCGGACGGCCGCCACGTCGCCACCACGCGCGAGGCCGCCTGGACGGTGCCCGAGGCCTCGACCCTGCGGCTCAACCAGCTGCTGGCCGACGCCGGCTATGAGCCGGTGAAGTGGACGCCGAGCGGCGACCCGGTCGCCCGCACCGAGCGCGCCCAGGCCGGCGCGGCCGCGCTGCCGCCGGACGGCCACTTCTCCTGGCGCTATCCGAACACGCCGCCGGAGCTCAAGAGCCAGTGGGACGCCAAGACCGCGACGGTGGTCACCAAGGGCGCGCTGATGATGTACCAGGACGAGCACCACATGACCGTGGACGGGATCGCCGGCCCGGACGTGTGGAAGTCGCTGATGCAGGACGCGATCAAGGGCGCCAAGCCGCACGCCGGCTACAGCTACGTCTATGTGCACGAGAACGTCCCGCAGAAGATGACGCTCTGGCACGACGGCCAAGTGGTGATCACGTCGCCCGGTAACACCGGCATCGCCTCCGCGCCGACCGCGCTGGGCACGTTCCCGGTGTTCGAGCACCTGCGGGTGACCACCATGAGCGGCACCAACCCGGACGGCTCGCACTACAACGACCCGGGCATCCAGTACGTCAGCTACTTCAACGGCGGCGACGCGCTGCACGCCTTCCCGCGGGCGTCCTTCGGCACGCCGCAGAGCCTGGGCTGCGTCGAGCTGCCGCTGGCCGCGGCGGCCAAGGTCTGGCCCTACACGCCGATCGGTACGCTCGTCACGATTGAAGACTGAGACCCCGCTCTCCGAGTCGAGAGTGTGGGAGCTGCAGCGCGCGTACTACGAGCGCGAGGCGAGCGAGGCGTTCGCCCAGGTCCCGCACCAGATCGTCGACAACCCGTACGTGTCCACGGCGTTCGCCCGGGTCGTGCTGGGCTTCTGGCGCGACTGCGCGCTGGACCCCGCCGAGCCGCTCTACGTGGTCGAGCTCGGCGCCGGCGCCGGGCGCTTCGCCCACGGCTGCGTGCGCGCGCTGGGCGAGCGGATGGAGGCGCTGCCGCTCGCGCTGCCCGAGCTGGTGTACGTCATGACCGACCTGGGCGAGGCGACGCTGTCCGACTGGGCGGCCAACCCGGCGCTGGAGGACGAGCGGCTGGACTTCGCCCGTTACGACGCGGTGGCCGGCGGGCCGCTGGAGCTGCGCCGGCGCGGCGTCACGCTCGAGCGGGCGGCCAACCCGGTCGTGCTGATCGCCAACTACGTCTTCGACAGCCTCCCGGCCGACGCGTTCGCCGTGGGCGCCGACGGGACGCTGGAGGAGTGCCTGGTGTCGGTGTCCGGCGATGACGTGGAGGCGATGCGGGTCCAGTACACGCGCCGCCCCGCCGAGCCGTACGGCGACCCCGACCTCGACGCCCTGCTGGCGCACTACCGCGAGAAGCTGCGCGACACGGTCGTCACCATCCCGCGGGCGGCATTGGAGTGCATCCGCTCCGCCCGCCGGCTCGCCGGCGGGCGGCTGCTCGTGCTCTCCGCCGACAAGGCGTTCAGCACCGAGGCGGCGCTGTCGTACCGGCGCGAGCCGGAGATCAGCCGCCACGGCGGCAGCTTCTCGCTGATGGTCAACTTCCACGCGCTGGGCTGCTACGCCCGCGACAGCGGCGGCGAGGCGTGGAACGGCGGCGACCGCCACGAGTCCGTCGACGTGCTCGCGCTGGCCTTCGGGAGCCCGCCGCACGCGGAGACCGGGCTCGCCTACGCCGAGGCGATCGACGCGTTCAGCCCCGACGACCTGTTCAAGCTCTCCGAGGGGGCCGAGCGCGCCGCGGCGCAGCTCTCGCTCAGCGAGATCGTCGCGCTGCTGCGGCTCACCGGCTGGGACGCGTTCACGCTGCTCGGCGTCACCGAGGCGCTGGTGGAGAAGGTGGGGGACGCCGACGCGGCCGCCCAGGAGGACCTGCGGGCCGCGCTCTACGAGATCCACGACCGCCACTACGCGGTTCCGGGCGACGAGGACCTGCCGTTCGCCCTCGGGCGCCTGATGTACGAGATGGGCGACTACGAGGACGCGATCGACTTCTTCGAGGAGTCGCTCGAGCTCTACGGCCCGCACCCGGCGACCGAGCACAACATCAAGCTCTGCGAGGAGCAGCTCAGGGCTTGACCGCCTCCGCGCGCCGGCGCGCCTTCGCGCGGTCCAGCGGCGCGGTCGAGCTCACCGGGCCGGGCGGGGCGCCGGATGACGCGCTGGCGAGGCACCGTGCCGCGATGCCAACCGGATACCGTCGCGCCATGACGTCATTCGAGGAGCTGGACGCGCTCTCGTCCGAGGAGCTGCACGACCGGGCCTTCCGGCACGCGAGGCGCCACATGAACGTGCGGTTCTTCTGGGATCTGATGCAGTACACGCCCGCCGCCGAGGCCGAGACCGGCGACATCGACCAGGGAGAGAGCGACATCGCCCACGTCTCGGGCCAGGTGATCGATGCGATCGACGACGAGCCCGAGCTGCGCGACGCGATGCGGCCGGTCTACATCGACTACCTGCTCCAGCACCCGGGCGCCTAGCAGCGCTGCTCGGGAACCGCCTGTGGGCGGGCGGCTATCGTGCGCGGCGTGGTGCCATGACGCACGCCGCCCACCCCCACGGACACAGCCATGGGCTGGTCGACGCCTCGATCCGGCGCTCGCGCGCGGGGCTGCGCGTGGTCGGCGTCTCGCTCGCGGTGCTCGCCGCCACCGCGGTCGCGCAGGCGGCGGTCTACGTGGCCACGTCCAGCGTCGCGCTGCTCGCGGACCTCGTGCACAACGCCGGCGACGCGCTCACCGCCGTGCCGCTGGCCGCGGCGTTCCTACTGCGCTCCGAGCGCGCGGAGCGCGGCGCGGGCATGCTCGTCGTGCTGGCGATCCTGGCCAGCGCGGTCGTGGCCGGCGTGCTCGCGGTCGAGCGGATCGTCCACCCGCTCGCGCCCGACCACCTGCTCGCGCTCGCCGTCGCCGGCGCGGTGGGGGCGATCGGCAACGCCATCGCCGCGGGAGTCCGGCTGCGCGGCGGCCGCCGGCTGGACTCGCCGGCGCTGCTGGCCGACGGCGCCCACGCCCGCAGCGACGCGCTGGTCAGCCTCGGCGTGGTCCTCAGCGCGCTGGTCGTCGCGTTGGGCGCCCCGATCGCCGACCCGCTCATCGGGCTGGCCATCAGCGCGCTGATCCTGCGTATCACGTGGCAGAGCTGGCGCACCGTGCGCGGGCACACGCACTCGCACTGAGCCCCTATCCGACGCGCACGCGCCGCACGCGGCTCACATGCTGGACCCAGCCGGGCCCCGAGGCCACGGCGCGCAGGCGCACGTGCCGGCGGGGGCGCAGGGCGAGCCGGACCCGGGCGCGGCCCCCGAGTGGAGAGGCGTGGCCGGCGGGGCGCCAGGCGCCGTGGAGGAAGGCCTGCAGGCTCACCCGCAGCCTGTGCGAGGAGATCGGGCGGCCGTCGGGGGAGCGGACGGTGACCGTGACCGGCGCCCGGCTGCGGAACCGGTGGTGCCAGTGGACACGCAGGCGGACGGCGTGGCGGACGTGGGGGGTGAAGTCGTACGGGCCGCCGCCGCCGTCGCACACGAAGCCGTGGAACTGCAGCGGCACCACGCCCGAGCGCCGCTGCGGCTGCGCGGTGAGCTCGGACTTGCCGTACATCTCGTCCAGCGCCTGGGTGTCGGTGGGCGTCGCGGTCGCGGCCGTCGCGTCGGTCGTCCCCGCCGGGAGCAGGTTGAGGACCGTGTTCTTCTGCTGGGCGCCCCAGTCGATCGTCACGCGGTCGCCCTCGATCACCCGCAGCGTCCAGTAGGAGTAGTAGCTGCCGAGGCGCGCCGGGCAGGGCGCGCCGAGGTCCACCGTCGTGCCGGCGTGGTGGACGCCCCACGCCGCCCGGGGCGCGGTGGCGATGGTGCGCCCGCCGTCGGCCCGCGCGCACGGGGCGGCGAGCAGCACGGCGCAGGCGGCGGCGGAGAGGGCGGTGAGAGCGGAGCGCACTGCGCCGTTTCAACAACCCGGGGCCGCCGGAGGAGCGGTGTCAGGCCCGCCGGGACGCGCGGTAGCGCTCGATCAGCGCGTTGGTCGAGGAGTCGTGCTCCGGCGGGTCGGAGCTCGAGAGCTCGGGGATGATCCGCTGGGCCAGCGCCTTGCCGAGCTCGACGCCCCACTGGTCGAAGGAGTTGACGCTCCACACGACGCCCTGGGTGAACACCGCGTGCTCGTACAGGGCGACCAGGCTGCCCAGGATGCGCGGCGTGAGCTCCTCGGCCAGGATCGTCGAGGACGGCCGGTTGCCGGGGAAGACGCGGTGCGGCACGAGCCAGTCCGGAGTCCCCTCCGCCTCCACCTGCTCGGCGGTCTTGCCGAACGCCAGCGCCTCGCTCTGGGCGAACAGGTTCGCGGTGAGGATGTCGTGGTGGTCGCCGAGCGGGTTCAGCGACCGGCAGAAGCCGATGAAGTCGCACGGGATCAGCGACGTCCCCTGATGGATCAGCTGATAGAAGGAGTGCTGGCCGTTGGTCCCCGGCTCGCCCCAGTAGATCGCGCCGGTGTCGTAGTCGACCGTGGCGCCGTCCAGCGTCACCCGCTTGCCGTTGGACTCCATCGTGAGCTGCTGCAGGTAGGCCGGGAAGCGCTTCAGGTACTGGTCGTAGGGCAGCACGGCCACCGTCTGGGCGCCGAACAGCTCGCGGTACCAGACGCCGAGCAGCCCCATCAGCGCCGGCAGGTTCTCCCGCAGCGGCGCCTCGCGGAAGTGCTCGTCGATCGCGTGGAAGCCGGCCAGCAGCTCGGCGAACCCCTCCGGGCCGATCGCCAGCATGGTCGACAGCCCGATCGCGGAGTCCATCGAGTAGCGGCCGCCCACCCAGTCCCAGAAGCCGAACATGTTCGCGGTGTCGATGCCGAACTCCGACACCTTCTCGGCGTTGGTGGACACCGCGACGAAGTGCTTGGCCACGGCGGACTCGTCGCCCAGGCCGTCGACCAGCCACTTGCGCGCCGAGTGCGCGTTGGTCAGCGTCTCCAGGGTCGTGAACGTCTTCGAGGAGACGATGAACAGCGTCTGCGCCGGATCGAGGTCGCGCGTGGCCTCCGCCATGTCGGTGCCGTCGACGTTGGAGACGAAGCGGAACGTCATCTCGCGCTTGGTGAAGTGGCGCAGCGCCTCGTAGGCCATCACCGGCCCGAGGTCCGAGCCGCCGATGCCGATGTTCACCACGGCGGCGATCGGCTTGCCCGTGTGGCCCTTCCACTCGCCGTCGCGCACGCGCCCCGCGAACGCGGCCATCCGGTGCAGGACGTCGTGCACGTCGGCCACGACATCCTGGCCGTCCACGCTGAGCGACGCGTCGTGCGGCAGCCGCAGCGCCGTGTGCAGCACCGCGCGGTCCTCGGTGACGTTGATGTGCTCGCCCCGGAACATCGCGTCGGTCCGCTCCGGCAGCCCGGACTCCTCGGCCAGTTGCACGAGCAGCTCGAGCGTGCGGTCGGTGACCCGCTGCTTGGAGTAGTCGAGGTAGAGGCCCGCCGCCTCCGCGGTCAGCCGCGTCCCGCGCGCGGGATCGGAGGCGAACAGGTCGCGCAGGTGGGCGCCCGCGATCTCGGCGTGGTGCTCCCGGAGCGCGCGGAACGCCGCGCGCCGCCGCAGCGGGGTCGTCGTCTTGGTCACGTCGTCTCCCTTACCCGGTCGCGCCGGGATGTTCGCAGGCTCAGCGCTTGCGAGGACCGACCCCGGTGCGGAGGTCGGCCTCGGGGAAGACGAGCGCCTCGCCGCTGACCGCGTAGCGGTAGAGCGCGACCGTGAAGACGTTCTCGGTGGCGATCGTCACGCCGAGCGAGACGAGCGCGACGACGCCCATCGCGCCGACGGCCACCCACATGGCGGGCGGCCAGGACAAGCTCGCGATGAAGCTCGCGAACAGCAGCGGCGGGATGAGCAGCAGCGGGAGCGCGGCCATCAGGCTGATCCCGGCGTAGCCGGCGGCGCCCTCCCGCCAGCGCTCGCGGACAAGCGCGACGGAGCGCCGAGCGCCGTCGAGCGCCGTGCGCTCCTCGAACGCGATCACCGGGATGGCGAACAGCGTCAGCAGCGACCAGGCCGCGCCTAGGACGAGCTGGGTCAGCCACGGGGCGATGGGCAGCCAGCGGCTGACCGAAGCGATCAGCCGGCCGACGCCGGCGGTGACCAGCGACCAGGCCGCCACGCGGCCGATCCGGCGCAGCGGCACGGCCAGCGCCGCGCGGATCGGCAGGCGCTCGCCGCGCAGCGCCGCGTCGGCCGCCGCGGCGAGCGCGACGTTGAAGAAGGTGACCACGAAGCTCGCGGGGAACGCCGTGACGAGCGACCACAGCAGCGAGTGCCCGGGCCCGTGGAGCGGGTGGACGGCCACGAACGTGGCGGCGAGCGTCGCGGCCAGCAGGACCATCCCGGCGGCCACCATCGCGACGAGCGTCCGGTCGCGGAGCACCAGGCGGAGCGCCAGGCCCGCGAGGCGGCGGCTGCGGTCGATCGCGGACTCCATCGCGCGCAAGCTATCCGCAGTTCGCGGGCTCGCGCAACTCCCCGGCAGGAGAGGCTTGCGGCACCGCCCGCGCGGGCAGAGTCGCGCTAGCGTCCACGCCCGTCAGCACCGCGACCCTTGGAGGCTTCGTGTCAGTCGCAGAAGACCGGACCACCCTCGACCAGCTCTGCGTCAACACGATCCGCACGCTGTCCATGGACGCCGTCCAGAAGGCGAACTCCGGGCACCCCGGCACGCCGATGGCCCTGGCCCCGCTCGCTTACGTCCTCTACACGCGGACAATGAGGCACGCGCCGAGCAAGCCGCAATGGCCCGACCGCGACCGCTTCGTGCTCTCCTGCGGGCACGCGTCGATGCTCCTGTACTCGACGCTGTATCTCACCGGCTACGGGCTGGAGCTCGAGGACCTCAAGAACTTCCGCCAGCTCGGCTCGCCCACCGCCGGGCACCCCGAGTACGGCCACGCCGCCGGCATCGAGACGACCACCGGGCCGCTCGGCCAGGGGATCTCCAACAGCGTCGGGCTGGCGCTGGGGGAGCGCATGCTCGCCGCCCGCTTCAACCGCCCGGGCCACGAGATCGTCGACCACCACACGTACTTCATCTGCTCCGACGGCGACCTGCAGGAGGGCGTGGCCTCCGAGGCGTGCAGCCTGGCCGGCCACCTCGGGCTGGGCAAGCTGATCGGCTTCTACGACGACAACCACATCTCGATCGAGGGCGACACGAAGCTCTCGTTCACCGAGGACGTGGGCGCGCGCTTCGAGGCCTACGGCTGGCACGTCCAGAACCTGCACGAGGACATCGGGCTCGACCGCCTGGAGGAGGCCCTGGCGGAGGCCCGCAGCGCCGAGGACCGCCCGAGCCTGATCATCGTCCGCACGCACATCGCGCCCGGCTCGCCCAACAAGCAGGACACCCACGGGGCGCACGGCAGCCCGCTGGGCGAGGAGGAGATCCGGCTCACCAAGGAGGTCTACGACTGGCCGTCCATGGAGCCGTTCTTCGTCCCCGACGAGGCGCTGGCCCACTTTCGCGAGTGCGTCCCGCGCGGCGAGGAGCTCGAGGCCGCCTGGCGCGAGGCCTTCGACGCCTACACGGCCGAGCACGGCGACCTGGCCGCCGAGTACGAGCGCATCCTCGCCCGCCGCCTGCCCGACGGCTGGGACGCCGACGTGCCGACCAAGGGCCCGGACGCCGGCATGATCGCCACCCGCAAGTCCTCCCAGGAGGTCATCCAGTGGGCGGCCAAGCAGGTGCCCGAGCTGGTCGGCGGCAGCGCGGACCTCGCGCCGTCCACGCTCACGCTGATCGACGGTGGCGGCGACGTCGAGGCGGGCGAATACGGCGGACGAAACTTCCACTTCGGCATCCGCGAGCACGCCATGGGGGCGATCGTCAACGGCCTCGTGCTGCACGACCTGAAGGCGTTCGGCAGCGGCTTCCTGATCTTCAGCGACTACATGAAGGCCTCGATCCGGCTCGCCGCGATCATGCGCATCCCCTCGACGTTCGCGTTCACCCACGACTCGATCGGCGTGGGCGAGGACGGCCCGACGCACCAGCCGATCGAGCAGCTCGCCCAGCTGCGGGCGACGCCGAACGTCAACCTGGTCCGCCCGGCCGGCTTCAACGAGACCGCCCGCGCCTGGCAGTTCGCGCTGAAGGCCACCGCGACGCCGACCGTGCTGGCGCTGTCGCGCCAGGGCGTGCCCGGCTGGGACCCGAAGGCCGTGCCGGCCGACGCCATCGAGCGCGGCGCCTACGTGCTGCGCGACTGCGACGGCGAGCCCGACCTCATCCTCATGGGCTCCGGGTCCGAGGTCCACATCGCCCACGACGCCGCGAAGATCCTGCAAGAGGAAGGCGTGAAGGTGCGGCTGGTCTCGATGCCCTGCCTCGACCGCTTCCGCGAGCAGGACGCCGCCTATCGCGACAGCGTCCTGCCTCCCGCCGTCAGGGCGCGCGTGGCCGTCGAGGCCGCCAGCCCGCTGGGCTGGCACGAGTGGGTGGGCGACCAGGGCGACGTCGTGGCCATGCAGGGGTTCGGCGCCTCGGCTCCCGCCAAGGCGCTCTACGCCCACTTCGGCTTCACCGGCGAGAACGTCGCCGAGCGCGCCCGCGCGGTGCTTCAGCGCACGGCGAACTGAACGACGAGCTCCTCGAGCGCCTCGGCGGCCGCGTCGAGGCGCGTCGCGGAGGCCGAGAGCTGCCCGGCCGTCGCGGCCGTCTGCTGCGTGGAGGCGGCCACCTGCTGCGTGGTCGCCGAGGAGGACTCGGCCAGGCTGGCCAGCTCGTCCATGCGGGCGCGGCTGTCGCCGGCGTGGCGGGCGGCCTCGCGGCTGGCGCCGGCGATCGCCTCCACCCGGGACGCGACCTCGCGCGCCCGCGTGGCGATCGCCTCGAACTCGGTGCGGCTGTCGGCCACCGTCCGGGCGCCGGCCTCGGTGCGCTGCGCGCCCTCGTTCGCAAGATTGGCAACAAGATCGGTCATGTTCGCGATCTCGTTCACAATCGCGCTGGTGGACGCCGCGGCGCCCGCCGACTGCTCGGCCAGCTTGCGGACCTCGTCGGCGACGACGGCGAAGCCGCGGCCGCTCTCGCCGGCCCGCGCGGCCTCGATCGCCGCGTTGAGCGCCAGCAGGTTGGTCTGCTCGGCGATCGTCTGGATCGTGCCCACGAAGCCGGTGATGTCGCCGGAGCGGCGGGCCAGCGCCTCGCTGGCCTCGGTGATCGCCGCCGCCGACTCCTCGACGGTGGTCATGGCGGCGCGGGCGTCGTCGGCGGTGCCCATGCCGCGCTCGGCGTCCTCGAGGGCCGCGCGGGCCTCGCCGGCCGCCGCCTCGGCGGCCTCCAGCGCGCGCTCGACCGCGCCCGCGGCCTCCGCGGCCGCGCCGCCGGCCTCGAGCACGAGCCGGGCCTGCTGCTCGGACGCCGCGGCCACGCTGGTCACGGCCTGGGCGATCTCGTCGCTGGCGCGCTCGGCCTCGCGGGACGCGTCGGTCACCTCGCGTGAGGTGCCGGACAGCTGCTGGGCGGTGCCCTGGATCGTCTCCACGAGCGTGGCCACGTGCCCGATGCCCGCGCGCAGGGCCGCCGCGGCGCCCTCGGCCTCGTCGCCCTCGAGGCGCAGGTCGCGGCGCTCCAGGGCGTCGGCCAGCCGGGCGAGGGCCGCCTTCTCGTGCGCGTCGGCGACGCGCATCGCCGCCGTCTCCAGCGTCTCGGCCTCCAGCGAGCGGGCCAGGACCACGAGCACGGAGGCGCAGAACACGACGAACACGGCGTGGATGACCACCATGCCGAAGCCCAGGTGCCCGGGCGGCATCAGCCACAGCGGAGCGCCGGCGGACTGCAGGACCTCGAAGCCCACGTGATGGACGGCGGCGACGGCCGAGGCCAGCACGATCACGCGCCAGTCGCGGTAGACGAGCAGGAACGCCAGCGCGCCGAAGATGTGGAAGTGCATCTCGATCAGCCCGTGCGTCTGGCTGATCATCAGCGCCGAATAGACCATGAACCCGGCGGCGATGAAGCAGCGGGTGACGAGCGCGCCGCCGTCGCGGCGCGAGAGCACCCAGGCGGCGCCGCTGACGCTGCCGCCGACGACCAGCGCGGCGAGCCAGGTGCCGTGCAGCGCGGCCAGCGCGAGGGCGGCGGGGAAGTGGAGCGCCAGCAGGGTGGCGAGCTTGCGGTCCGCGTCGGCGCGGACGGCGGTGAGACGGGCGTGAGGACTCGGCGCAGGTGCGGACATGACATTCCGGGTAGTCGGCGGTAGGGCGCGGAACTTGCGGCTATCAGTCCGCTAGCGTGCCGGGACGACCAAGGACAACAAGGAGCGGCTCTAGTGCAGATCGGCTTCGTGGGCCTCGGCCGCATGGGCGGCAACATGGTCCACCGCATCCGGCGCGACTCCGACCACGAGGTCGTGGCCTTCGACCCCAACCCGGACGCCGTGAAGGCCGCCGGCGAGCACGGCGCCGTCGGCGCGTCGTCGCTGGAGGAGATGGTCCAGAAGCTGACGGCGCCGCGGACCGTCTGGCTGATGGTGCCGTCGGGCAGGATCACCGAGGACACCATCGCCGAGTTGACCGGCATGCTCGACCAGGGCGACACGATCGTCGACGGCGGCAACTCCAACTGGCACGACGACCAGCGTCGCGGGCAGGAGCTCGCCGAGCGCGGCCTGCACTACGCCGACGTCGGCGTGTCCGGCGGCGTCTGGGGCCTGGAGGTCGGCTACTGCATGATGGCCGGCGGGCCCGACGAGGCGATCGGGCGCCTCGCCCCGGTCCTCGACGTGCTCGCCCCGCCGGACGGCTGGCGCCACTTCGGCCCCGTCGGCGCCGGCCACTTCGTGAAGATGGTCCACAACGGCGTGGAGTACGGGATGATGCAGGCCTACGCCGAGGGGTTCGACCTGATGCACAAGTCGGAGTTCCCGATCGAGCTCCAGCAGGTCGCGGCGCTGTGGAACCAGGGCTCGGTGGTCCGCTCCTGGCTGTGCGAGCTGGCCGAGCGCGCGTTCGAGCAGGAGGGCAACGAGCTCAAGGGCCTGCAGGGCTACGTGGACGACTCCGGCGAGGGCCGCTGGATGATGAACGACGGCATCGAGATGGCGGTGCCGACCCCGGCGCTCGCCGCCTCGCTCTACGCGCGCTTCTACTCGCGCCAGGAGGGCGACTACGCGGCCCGCGTGCTGGCCGCGCTGCGCAACCAGTTCGGCGGCCACGCCGTCAAGAAGGTGGAGGAGACCTGATGGCGGTCGACGTCCAGCCGCACCCGCAGGCGATGGGCGACAACCCGCTGATCGCGGGCCTGGAGAGGCTCCCGGTCCCCGCGACGACCCTGACGATCTTCGGCGCCACCGGCGACCTGGCGCACCGCAAGCTGCTGCCGGCGATCTACAACCTGGCGCACGAGGGCGCGCTGCCGGAGCGCTTCAACCTCGTCGGCATCGCCCGGCGCGAGATGCCCGACGACGACTTCCGCCGGGAGGCCCGGGAGTCCATCTGCAAGTACTCGCGCCGCGAGCCCGACGACACCGTGCTCGACGGCCTGCTCGGCCGCCTGCACTACATCGGCTTCTCCTTCGACGACCGGTCCGGCTACGGCAAGCTCAAGGAGAAGCTCGACGAGCTCGACGCCAACGGCGGCGGCAAGCTCAACCGCGCGTACTACATGTCGACCGCGCCGGAGTTCTTCCCGGTGATCTCGGAGTGCCTGAAGGAGTCCGATCTCAACTTCGACCACGACGTCGACGTGCGGGCGATCATCGAGAAGCCGTTCGGCACCGACCTGGAGTCGGCGTTGAAGCTGCAGGAGGTCGTCTCGCACGTCTTCCGCGAGCAGCAGGTCTTCCGCATCGACCACTACCTGGGCAAGGAGACCGTCCAGAACGTGATGGCGTTCCGGTTCGCGAACTTCATGTTCGAGCCGGTGTGGAACCGCAACTACATCGACCACATCCAGATCACCGCGGCGGAGGACATCGGCATCGGCTCGCGCGCCGGCTACTACGACCATGCGGGGGCGCTGCGCGACCTCGTGCAGA
>JAICUS010000470.1 GCA_025935735.1 Solirubrobacteraceae bacterium
CGTCGCGCTCGCCGGCTACACGAACGCCGGCAAGTCGACGCTGCTCAACGCGCTGACCGGCGCGGACGTCGGCGTGCGCGACCGGCTCTTCCACACGCTCGACCCGACGACCCGGACGCTGCGCCTGGAGGGCCGCACCTACCTGGTGACCGACACCGTCGGGTTCATCCGCAAGCTGCCCCACCAGCTCGTGGACGCGTTCGCGGCCACGCTGGAGGAGACGCGGCTGGCCGACCTCGTCCTGCACGTGGTCGACGCGAGCGCGCCCGAGGAGGAGCTCGTGGCCATGACCCGCGCGGTGGAGGACGTGCTGGAGGAGATCAAGGCCGGCGACACGCCGCGGCTGCTGGTGCTCAACAAGGCCGACGTGCTCGACGACGAGCGCCGGCGCGAGCTGAGCTTCCGCCACGCCGACGCCGTGCTCGTCTCCGCCGCCACCGGCGAGGGCTTGGAAGACCTGGGTGAGCGGATCGCCGCCGAGTTCGAGCGCACGCTGCAGCCCATCGAGCTGCTCGTGCCCTTCTCGGAGGGCGGCACGCTCTCCGAGCTGCACGACCTGGCCGGCGACATGGAGCGCACCGACACGCCCGACGGCGTGCTGGTCACCGTCCGGCTGCCCGCCGTGGTGGCCGAGCGCTTCGGCCGCTACGCGGTCAACGGCACGCCCTGATCACACCGCCGAGTCGACGATCCGCGCGCCGCTCACGCGCCGGTCCGGCCCGAACGCCAGCTGCAGCGCGCTGACGTGGAAGAAGCTCCCCTCGCTGACCGTCCACGACCAGGGGGCGGGGCCGTCCGGCGGGCCGAGCGCGCGCCGCACGGCCGCCGGGCTGGCGCCGGTGAAGGTGTGGCAGCGCACGATGGCGGAGGCGAGCGCGTCGCCGTCCGCGCGCGCCGGCTCCACGGTGACCGCCGCGCGCCAGCGGGCACTGTCGAAGCGGACGTCGCCGCACGAGTCGTGTCGGGCGGTGGCGGCCGCGGCACCGGCGCCCGCGAGCGCCGCCGCCACCCCGCAGGCCGCCGCCGCCGCGACGACCCGGCGCGGCGCCGGCAGCGGCACGGCGGCGACGAGCGCGGCCAGGGCGAGCGCGCAGCCGGCGACGACCACCAGCCAGAACGCGGCGACGTACGATGAGGTGCCCAGGGTGTCGCGGGTGGCCACGGCATCCGCGGCCTGGCACGCCGCCAGCACGGCGAGGACGGCGTAGACGCCGGCCGTCAGCACCGTGGCGGCCACCGCCGGAGCGCCCGGGTAGCGGCCGTCGACCATCGCCCGCGCCATGAACGGCGACGCGACGAACAACCCGAAGGCCACCGCGAGCAGCATCGGCGCCGACAGCCAGACGAACGAGAACAGCGTCGCGCCGGCCAGGCCGATCGCCGCGAGTGCCAGCCCGGCGGCGATCAGCGCCCGTAGCGGACGGGAGCGCACAAGCGGCACGCCCCCACTGTAGTCAGCCGGCGCTGAGCGGTCGGGTCAGCGTCCGCTGGAACCGAACCCGGCCTCACCCCGCTCGCTGTCCGGCAGCTCGTCGACCACGCGCAGCTCGGGCGCCCAGAACGGCACGAGCAGCAGCTGGGCGATCCGGTCGCCGGCGTGGCCGCGGTAGGTCTCGCGGCCGAGGTTGACCAGCACCACCCGCAGCTCGCCGCGGTAGTTGGGGTCGATCAGCCCCGGGCTGTTCGCGCACGTCACCCCGTGGCGGTGCGCCAGGCCCGAGCGCGGCAGGACGAGCCCGGCCAGGCCCGGCGGCAACGCGACCGCGAGCCCGGTGGGCACCAGCGCCCGCTCGCCCGGCCGGAGCACGAACGGCTCCACGCAGCGCAGGTCGTAGCCCGCGTCGCCCGGCCGCGTGCGCGCCGGCAGCGCGGCGTCCGGGTGCAGGAGCTTGACCTCCAACTCGTCCACGATCGGCATGACGGCCATCCCCGAAGCCCAGCAGGGAGGCCGGACAGATCAGCGCAGGACCCAGCCCGCCATGGCGGCGAAGTGCGCCAGCGCGCCGAGGATGGTGAACGCGTGGAAGACCTCGTGGAACCCGAACACGCCCGGCCACGGGTTCGGGCGGCCGGCGGCGAACACCACGGCCCCCGCGGTGTAGAGCACGCCGCCCAGCGCGAACAGGGCCACCGGCAGCACCGGCAGCGCGCTGACCATCTGCGGCACGGCCAGCACCGCCGCCCAGCCGAGCGCCACGTAGCAGGCCGCGCACAGCCAGCGCGGCGCGTCGATCCAGGCGAAGCTCATGGAGATCCCCACCAGCGCGCCGCCCCAGACCACGCCGAGCACCGTCCAGCGCGTGGCGCCGGAGAGCACGAGCATGGCCACCGGCGTGTAGCAGGCGCCCATGAACAGGTAGATCGTCGCGTGGTCCACCCGGCGCAGCAGCGGCCGCCAGCGCGGGCTCCAGCGCCAGCGGTGATAGAGCCCGCTGCCGCCGAACAGCGCGCACAGCCCCGTCCCGTACACCGCGGCGGCCACGCGCTCCGCGGCGCCGGGGGCGAGCACGACCAGGCACAGCGCGGCCAGCGCCGCCGGCGCCACCGCGTACACGTGCAGCACGCCCCGCAGCCGCGGGATGTCGAGCGGCTCGAGGGTGATGAAGGATGAGGCCTCCATGGATCCAGTATTCCCGGGCACGCACGCGAGCTCACCCGTCCGCCACCATCTTTCGGTCAGGTGACCGACAAAGAGCTGACCATCGACGAGCTGGCCCGCGAGACGGGCATGACGGTGCGCAACATCCGCGCCCACCAGTCGCGCGGGCTGCTGCCGCCGCCCGAGGTGCGCGCCCGCACCGGCTACTACGGCCGCGAGCACGTCGCCCGCCTGGAGCTCATCCAGCAGCTGCAGGCCAACGGCTACAACCTGGCCGCGATCCGGCACCTGCTGGTGCGCGCCGGCGGCTCGACGGACGAGCTGCTGGGCTTCATGCGCACGCTGCTGGCGCCGTTCGCGGGAGAGGCCGCCGAGGTGGTCGACCTCGCGGAGCTCGCCGAGCGCTTCGGCGCCAATCCGAAGACGCTGGCCAAGGCCGTCGCGCTGGGCGTCCTCGTCCCGCTGGACGGCGACCGCTACGAGGTGCCGAGCCCGTCGCTGCTGCGCGCCGCCGACGAGCTCGTGCGGCTCGGCATCCCCGTCGAGCGCGGGCTGGAGATGGTCGAGCAGGCCGGGCGCACGGCCGACGGCATCGGCGAGCGCTTCGTGAAGCTGCTGATGGAGAGCGTCTGGCAGGACTCGGGGACCGACTGGGCCGTCACCCGCCAGGCGCTCGAGCGCCTGCGCCCGCTGGTCACCGAGCTGCTCGTGGCGGTCTTCCACCAGCGCATGACGGCCGCCGTCGAGCGCGCGTTCGGCCGCGAGCTGGAGCGCCGCGCGCGCGACTGAACGCACGCGCGCGGCGCCCCCGGCGTCACTTCACCAGGCCGGTCTCGCTCAGGTACTCCTTGGCCACCTCGGCCGGCGTCTTCTTGTCGAGGTCGACGCGCGCGTCGAGCTCCTGCATGGCGTCGTCGGTCAGCGGCTTCTGCAGCATGTCGACGACCTTCGCCAGGTCCGAGCCCGCCTTCTGGGCCGTCGCGTCCTTGAGCAGCAGCGTCGACTGATAGGGCGGGAACATGCCCTTGTCGTCGTGCAGCAGGACCTCGTGGTCGCGCTTGATCTGCGGGTCGGTCGTGAACACGATCGACACGTCCGCGCGGCCGTCCTGGAGCACGGTGTGGCGCTGGTCGGCGCTGACCGGCACGAACTTCTTGAACTTCAGCCCGTAGACCTTCTCCAGGCCGGCCAGGCAGTCCAGGCGCGTCCGGCACTCCGGCGTGCCATACAGCGTCAGCTTGCTCGCCACCTTCGAGAGGTCCGAGATGTTCTTCAGACCGTACTTCTGCGCGGTCTTGGGCAGCACCGCCACCTCGTTGGAGTCCGTGAACGGCGTCGGCGGGAGCTCCGTGATGCCCTGCGAGGCGAACTTGGACTTGGCCACCTCGTAGGCCTTCTGCGGGTCGCTCGGGATCTTCGAGGCCGGCAGCTTGAAGAACACGCCCAGGATCGTGCCGGTGTACTCCGGGTAGGCGTCGATCTGGCCGCCCTTCAGGGCCTTCAGCGCGGTCTGCTCGTCGGCCAGGCTGAGGTCGGTGCTCGTCTTGTAGCCGGCCGCGGCCAGGCCCTGGGCGAAGATCTCGCCCAGCACGCGCTGCTCGGTGAAGTTCTTGGAGCCGATCTTCAGCGAGACCTTGGCGTTCGCGGCGTTCTTGGTGATCTGGCCGCTCGGTGCCTGCGTCGACTTCGGCGCGGGCGTGGACGAGTTGCCGGATGAGTTGTTGTTGTTGTCGCTGCCGCAGGCGGTCAGGCCCGCGGCGGCCGCCAGCACTGTGGCGACGAGGACGGGAAGTGCTCTCATGGCGCGGTCTGGATCCTCCTCTTGGTGAGACCGAAGCGAACCCGAGCGCGGGATTCCCCGCCCCGCTCGAGCTTGACACCCGCCGGGGTGACCGCCCGCTGGACGGCGGACAGGCCGACCTCGGCGGCGATCGCCAGCACGGCGACGATGATCGAGGCGCCGATCGCGCCCTCGCGGCGATAGACGGCAAAGGACAGCAGGGGGTCGCCGAGCGTCACGACGCCCGCGAGCGGCGCGATCGTGGCGGTGGCGACGACGTTGACGGTCGACGTCTTGATGCCGCCGAAGATCAGCGGCAGGGCGAGCGGCAGCTCGACGGCGCGCAGGATGCCGCCGCCGGAGAGCCCCATCCCGCGGGCGGCGTCGACCGTGTCGCGGTCGACCTCGCGCACCCCGACGTAGGCGTTGGTGAGGATCGGCGGGATGGCCAGCAGCGCCAGCGCGAGGGTGACCGTGACGAACGCGGGCGTGCGCGGCAGGAAGGCGTAGAAGA
>JAICUS010000044.1 GCA_025935735.1 Solirubrobacteraceae bacterium
AAGCACTACGACGCGGCGTTCCAGAAGTTCTTCGAGCGCCTCGCCGCGGACGGCATCACGCCCAAGAACACGCTGTTCGTGATCAGCGCGGAGGAGAACGACCAGTTCGCCGGGGCGAACGTCGGCCGGGCGTCGGTGCCCACGCCGGCCGGCTGCGACGGCGTCACCACGCCGTGCAACTACCCCAGCGGCACGATCGGCGAGCTGCAGGCGAACATCAACGGGCTGCTCGCCGGCACGGCGTCGGCCGCCACGCCGTTCGACATCGAGCCGCAGGGCGCGGCGATCTACGTCCACGGCCAGCCGGCCGCGGACAACCCGGCGGTGCGCCAGCTCGAGCGCGACACCGCCCGGATGACGAACCCGCTCGATCCCTACAGCGGCGTGGCCAACGAGCCGATCACCCGCTACCAGGCGGGCGCGCTCGAGCAGCGGGTGCTGCACATGCAGACGGCCGACCCGCTGCGGACGCCGACGTACACGCTGTTCCCGAAGCCGGACTACTTCTTCTCGACCTCGGGACCGAACGTCAGCATCAACTCGAGCTTCGCCTACGACCACGGCTACTACAGCCCGAACATCGACGTCACCTGGGCCGCCATGACCGGGCCCGGCGTGGCGCGCCGGGGCGTCGACGGGCCGCAGCCCGCGGAGGGCAACCAGGCGCACGACCCGGAGTCGAACAACACCGTCCCCGAGGCGAGCCGGCAGGGGACGTGGGTCGAGGAGGCCGACATCCGGCCGACGATGCTCTACCTGGCCGGCCTGCGCGACGACTACCAGTCGGACGGGCACGTCATCGGCCAGGCCCTCTCGCGAGTGCCGTTCTCGCTCGCGGCGACGGAGCTGCTGGCGAAGGGCTATGACCAGATCAACTCGAGCGTCGGCGCCCTGGCGACCGACACGCTGCTGGCCGACACGAAGGCGCTGGCCTCCGGCTCGGCGAGCGACGACGCCGCCTACCGGGCGGAGCAGCGCAGGCTGCAGCGGCTCGCCGACGACCGCGACCGCGCGGCGGCGCGGATCAAGGAGACGCTCGGGGACGCGGCGGCCGGGCGCGCGCCGCACTTCGGCGAGGTCATCAGCGGCCTGTTGCAGGAGGAGCAGCTGCTCTTCCGGGCGCACAGGCTGGCCGCGCAGTAGGGGCTTTGGTCCCCGCCCCGGGGGTAGACCCCGGGGCGTGGGCCGGCCCGAGGACGACTACGACGCGACGCCGTTCCTGCCGGAGCGGCGCTCGCTGTCCGCGCTGCGCGAGGCGGCGGCGGGCTGCCGCGGCTGCCCGCTGCACATCGGCGCCACGCATCGGTGCGAGCTTCCGCGTCACCCGCCACCGCGGCGAGGCGATCGACTCCGGCCTCGCGCCGCTGGTCACGGCCACGATCCACCCCTCGGCGATCCTGCGCCAGCGCGACGACGAGTCGCGGCTGGCCGAGCGCGAGGCGTTCACCGCCGACCTGCAGGTCGTGGCCGACCGCCTCGGCGGCTGAGCGGCGGTCACTCCTCAGAGGCGTCCTCGGCCTCGTCGACGACCGCCTGCCACAGCGCCGCCTCGATCAGCCCGGCGTTGGCCAGCGCCTCGATCGCGGCGGGCTCCTCGGCCGCCTCGACGAAGCCCTCGGCGACCAGCACGCGGATCACCTCGGCGGCCGACCGCGCGGTCTGCTCGGCCGACGGGCGCTCGCGGCCGGCCAGCACGGCCAGGGCGTCGAGCAGCGCGGCGCCGCGCGTGGCCCGGGCGAGCTCGAGCGCCTCTTCGGCGTCGGCGCGCGCCTTGAGCTCCGCACCGACGAGCATCTCCACCTCGGGCGTGAGGAACCCCTGCGCGCGCAGCGCCCCGCCGGTCCGGTGCACGACGGCCCGCAGCCGCGCCGCCCACACGTGCTCGACGAGCACGACGGCCGCGTGATCGCCCGGCCCGATCTCGTCGGTCAGCCGGCGCAGGTCCTCCAGCGCGAAGCCGGCCGTCCGCGCGAACGCCTCCGGCGGCGCCAGCCCGCCGTTGCCGCCGTGGCCGTTGACGCCCAGCAGCCGGGCGATCGGGTTGGCGTCCTCGGCCGGCCGCTCGGCGATCAGCGGCCCGAGATCGACCTCGGTGAGCTTCCCGCCTTCCCGCGCTCGGTGCAGGAAGCGCGCGTCGATGACGCGGATCATCCCCCGGCCGCGCAGGTCGAGCAGCTCGCGGACGATCTCGCCCTGGAAGCGCTCGGTCGTCTCGAACCCGACGAGCAGGATCTGGAGCGGGCCGTGGCCCGGCTCTGCGGTGTTCATGGCCTCGACATTACGCGCAACCCGCGCTCGAGCTGGGCCAGCTTCGCCCGCGGCAGGGTGCGGCGGTGGCCGCCGACCCTGAGCACGGTCTTCCCGCGGACGACGCGGGCGTGCGCAGCGAGCCAGCTGCGCGACGCGTTCAGGTCGGCCGAGTCGATCACGACGTTGTCGCCGGGGCCGCCGTCGAGCGTGTCGGCGCCCGCGCCGCCGATCAGCACGTCGTCGCCCGCCTCGCCCAGCAGCGTGTCGTTGCCGGCGCCGCCCAGCAGGACGTCGTCGCCGTCGCCGCCGGCCTCGGTCAGCAGCGGCGCGGCCGCGGCCAGCGAGGAGCCGTCGATGACGTCGTCGCCGGCCAGGCCGTCGACGGTCAGGCGGTCGCCGGCGCCGGCGTTGACCATGTCCACGCGCGCGGCCAGGCCGCTCACCCGCGCGCTCCCGGCCGAGCCGGTCACGCCGGCCACGTCGTCGCCCGCGGTGGCGTTGACGATCACATTGTCGGCCGCGCCGTCGTCGCCGCCCTCGTCGTCGGTGACGCTCGTGACGTCGGTCCCCGAGAGGTCGTTGACGGTCAGGGCGTCGGCGCCGCCCAGGGTCTTGGCGACGATCGCCTCGACGTCGTTGAGGTCCATCGTGATGGTGGCGACGTCGCGGGTGAAGCGCACGCGCCCGCCGTTCGCCGAGACGTCCATGCGCTCGTTGATGTTCGCGCCGTTGAACGCCATCGTGTCGCTGCCGGCCTGGCCCTCGATGGTGTCGCTGCCGTCGCCGGGGTCCCACTGCGCGGTGTCGTCGCCGGGGCCCAGGAACATCGTGTCGTTGCCCTGGTTGCCGTCGGCGAGGTCGTTGCCGTCGCCGCCGAGCAGCACGTCGTTGCCGTTGCCGCCGCGCAGCGAGTCGTTGCCGGCGCCACCGTCGACGGTCAGGGCGATCAGCGCGGCGAGGTTGCCGGTGGCGGTGAAGCTGTCGTCGCCGCCGTTGGCATTGAGCGTGAGCTTCTCCGACGTGCCGATGTCGAGCGAGAACGGCGCCGGGTTGACGCGGTCGAAGCGCACGCGGGTGCCGTTGGCGGTGGCGGAGAACTGCTCGGCGCCGTTGCCGCCGTTGACCTCGACCGTGTCGGTGCCGTCGCCGCCCTCGTTCAGGTCGGTGTCGTCGCCGGGGTTCCAGATCATGCGGTCGCTGCCGGCCTGGCCGAAGACCTGGTCGTCGGCGTCGCCGCCGGTCAGCGTGTCGTTGTCGGCGCCGCCGAAGAGCAGGTCGTTGCCGCCCTTGCCCAGCAGCGTGTCGTTGCCGTCTTGGCCGAACAGCTGGTCGGCGCCGGAGCCGCCGGTCAGGACGTCGTTGTCGGACCCGCCGAACAGCAGCGCGCGGGGCAGCGCGCCGTTGGCCTCGTTGAGCGTGAGCACGTCGTTGCCCGCGAGCCCGAAGACCTGGATCGCCGACGTGTTGGCCACCGTCGGCGTGCCGCCGGAGACGGCGATCGCGCCGCCATTGACCAGGATCCGGCCCGCCGCGTCGCGGCTGAGGAGGATCGAGTTCGCCGCGCTGTCGCCGGTCACGCTCAGGATGCCGCCGCTGAACGTCGCGGTGGTGGCGGCCTGGGCCGAGGCGGCCGTGGCCGCGATGAGCCCGGCGGCCAGCGCACCGCCGCTCACCAGCCGGCGCGTCGTGCGCCGTCCGCCCATCTGGCGTCTTGCCTTCATGCGTGTCTCCTGTGGGAATCTGGATGGTCTTCACCTCCAGACGCCCGGGACGCCCGGTTCATTCCCGCGGTCCGTTCCTGACCTCGTCCGGGCGTATGGTCGGGGGCATGACCGACCAGGACCGCTACATCCCAGGCGTGCCGTGCTGGATCGACACCTCGCAGCCCGACCCGGAGGCCGCCGCGGCCTTCTACGGCGAGCTGTTCGGGTGGCAGCTGGAGAACGTCATGCCCGCGGATGCGCCGGGCAGCTACTTCGTCGCCCGGCTCAACGGCGGCGACGTGGCCGCCGTCGCCTCCCAGCCCGAGGGGCAGCCGCGCCCGGCGACGTGGGACAGCTACATCTGGGTGGACGACGCGAACGAGTCCGCCGCCAAGGTGCGCGCGGCCGGCGGCACCGTCGTCATGGAGCCCTTCGACGTCATGGAGGCGGGCCGGATGGCGGTCTGCACCGACACCGAGGGCGCCGCCTTCTCCCTGTGGCAGCCCGGCCGCCACCGCGGCGCGACCGTCGTCAACGAGCACGGCTCGCTCAACTTCAACATCCTCGGCACCCACGACCTCGACGCGGCGAGCGCGTTCTACGGCGCCGTGTTCGGCTGGGAGCTGCTCGAAGTCGGCGGCAGCGGCCGGTTCTGGGCGCTGCCCGCCTACGGCGACTTCCTCGAGTCCCGCACCCCGGGGCTGCGCGAGCGGATCGCCGGGATGGGCGCCCCGCCGCGCTTCGAGGAGGTCGTGGCCGGCGTGAACCTGTCCGACGAGCGGCCGGTCGGCTGGGGCGTCACGTTCGCCGTCGACGACGCCGACGCGATCGCCGCCCGCGCGACCGAGCTCGGCGGCCGCGTGCTCGCGCCGCCGGAGGACGGGCCGTGGGTGCGGATGACCGTCATCGCCGACCCGCAGGGCGCGGTCTTCGTGGCCAGCAAGTTCGCGCCGGAGAACAAGGACGTCGGCGCGGGGAGCGCGGCCGCCGGCGCCTGATTACCCTCCCCGGATGGCTCCACGACCCCGGGCGGTGCGCGCGGCCGGCGGCGACGGCGTCGACGCCGGGGCCGTGGCCGCCGCCGCCCGGGGGCTCGGGGTCATGGGCTGGGTGCGGCCCACGGGGGAGCTGCACGCCGAGGGCGCGCCCGACGCGGTCGAGGCGCTGCTCGCCTCGCTGGGCGACGGGTGGTCCGTCGAGCGGGCGCGCGTCGAGGGCCACGAGCAGTTCGGGATCCGCGGCGTCAGCGCGGGCGTGTTCGTCGTGCAGGAGCACCAGGCCACCGCGCACCACTACGACTTCCGGCTGGAGGTGGACGGGGTCATGCGCTCCTGGGCGGTGCCCAAGGGGCCGTCGCTGGACCCCGCGGCCAAGCGCCTGGCCGTCGAGGTCGAGGACCACGGCATGGGCCACAACGACTACGAGGGCGACACGGTGATCATCTGGGACCGCGGCACCTACGAGCAGGGCGGCCGCGTCGCCTGGCCCGAGGCGCTCGCGCGCGGGCACGCCGTGTTCGTGCTGCACGGCGAGAAGCTGAGCGGCGGGTTCGCGCTCCAGCGCACGCGCCCCGGCGCCAAGCCGCAGTGGCTGCTGATCAAGCGCCGCGACGCCGAGGCGCGCCCCGGCTCGGACATCGTGTCCGAGCGCCCCGAGTCCGTGGTCAGCGGCCGCACGCTCTAGGCGAGCCGCTCCAGCGGGGAGGGCTCGCCGCGCGCCGCGCGGCGCTGCCCCGCCACGCGCTCGGCGGCGATCACCCCCGCGAGGATGACGACGGTCAGCGCCTGCAGGACCCAGCCCGGCGCGAAGCCGCCGGCGGCCCCGGCGAGCAGGCAGGCGCCGGCGCCGGCGAGGCGCTTGACCGAGACCGTGCCGGCCATCCGCAGCCGGAACACGGCGTGGGCGAGCAGGTAGATCGCCGGGCCGGCCACCACGGTGACCACGGCGGCGGTGCCGAGCGTGTGCGTGGGGTGGTCGATCACCAGCTCGTCGCCCACCGCGGCCACGATCACCCCGGCGACCATCACGACGTGCAGGTAGGTGTAGGCGTCGCGGGCCAGCAGCGTGCGGCGCTCCGCCAGCTCGAGCCGGCGCTCGGCGATCGTGGCGACGTAGTCGAAGTACAGCCACCACATCGCCGCCGTGGCCAGGAAGGCGAGGGCGAACGCGGTCAGCCGCGCGAGGTCGAGGTGCAGGTCGCTCGCGGTCGCCCCAATCATCACGATCGACTCGCCGAGCGCGATGATCACGAACAGCTGGAAGCGCTCGGTGAAGTGGCCGCTGTCCACCTGCCAGGCGACGTGGTCCAGCCGCTGCCGGCCGGGGACGCGGTAGACGAACAGCGGTCCGGCGTAGTCGATGGCCAGCGCCACCAGCCAGAGGACCGTACGGGCGGTGCCGTGCGCGAGCCCGCCGGCCAGCCAGAAGAGCGCCGCCACCGCGAACCACGTGAGGATCTCGCCCGCCCGCGTGCGCTCGATCGTGCCGGGCCGCGCCGACGCGAACGTGAGGAACGTGTGCCGCCCCACCTGGATGACCACGTAGGCTGCGGCGAACAGCAGCCCGCGGTCGCCGAACGCCTTCGGGATGGCCACCGCCATCACCAGGCTGGCCAGCATCAGGCCGATCAGCAGCAGCCGCACCGCGATGGCGTCCGGGTCGAGCTCGTTCGTGACCCACGTCGTGTAGTTCCACGACCACCAGACCACGAGCAGCGCCAGGGCGGCCTGGCCGGCGCCCTGCCAGCTCAGGTGCGCGAGCAGCAGGTGCGAGACCTGCGTGACGGCGAAGACGAAGACGAGGTCGTAGAAGAGCTCGAGCGCCGTGACGCCCCGCGCCTCCTCGCGCCGCTGGAAGCGCGTCGGCCGACTAGTGGTGCTCGCCACCGGCGGTGGAAGCCGGCGGGCGGGACTCCTCGGCGAGCGACGTGATCGTCAGGAGCCCGCGGGCGGCCTCCTCGAGCACCGAGGTCGCCTCCTCCTGCGAGCGCGCGTAGAGCTCGACCAGCAGGTGCACGACGATCTGCTCGTCCTCGTGCTTGTGGTAGCGCACGTGGGTGAAGAACTCGCGCGTGCCGTGGTCGCCGAACGCCGCGTAGGCCAGGGCGTCGGCGGCCTCGGGGCCCGAGCACGTCTCCACCGAGTCGGCCTCCACGGCCACCGTGCACGAGGCGACCCACGGCGTGCCCACCACCATCCGCTCCCAGCGGTCCTCGACGGGCTCCAGCCGGTCGTTGTGGAAGACGAGGTGCGGCTGGTCGTGCATGCAGTCCAGGCACTGCACCACCGCCTCCTGGAGCTCGTCCACCACGTCGGCCCGCTTTCCGGTCACCGGGTCGATGCGATGAATCCCCTCATAGTGGACCTGCACCTCCAGGTCCCGGCTCCAGCAGCGGTAGCACCGCAGCCACGATCCGATCTGGCCCGCCGTCGACATGCGTACTCATTCTATGCTCCGGCTCGTGCGCCGCCCGCTCGTCGCGCTCGTCGCCGCCGCGCTCGCGCTCGGCGGCTGCGGCTCCGGGCCCTCGGACGCCGAGCAGGTGCGCGCCGCCGTGCTCGCGTTCGGCCGGGCCACGGCGGCCAAGGACTACCAGCGGCTGTGCGACCGGCTGCTCGCGCCGCGGCTGGTGGAGAAGATCAAGCAGGCCGGGCTGCCGTGCGAGGTGGCGCTGCAGAAGGGGCTCGGCGGCGTGAAGGACCCGAAGCTGACGATCGGCCGGATCGCCGTCGACGGCGACTCGGCCACCGCGGACGTCCGCACGTCGGCCCGCGGCCAGCCGCCGTCCCGGGACACGCTGAAGCTGACCAAGGTGGGTGGAAGATGGAAGATCGCCTCGCTCGGGTAGCCGCGCTGCTCAGTTGATTGCGCATCAGCTGCGCAGTATGATGCGCAGATGGCGGCGATCCTGATCGGCGAGAACGTCAAGGCCCTGCGGCAGCGAGGGCACCTGCCGGCGCTGGAGCTCTCGCGCCGCTCCGGCGTGGCCCGCAACACGATCGCCGCGCTCGAGGCCGGCGAGGGCAACCCGACCGTCGACACGCTCTACGCGCTGGCCAACGCGCTCGGCGTGCCGCTCTCCGACCTGTTGGAGAAGCCGGAGCCCGGCGCCCGGGTCGTCCGCGCCGGCACCGGTCCCGCGATTGAGGGCGCGGCGCTCGACGCGCGGCTGCTGGAGCGCATCGAGCGCCCCGGCCTGCTCGGCGAGCTCTACGCCATCCGCTTCCATCCCGGCGCCGCCCGCCACGCCCAGCCGCACCCGCTGGGCGTCGAGGAGCGCCTGCATGTCCACACCGGCCGCGTCCGGGTCGGCCCCGAGGACGCGCCGCTCGAGCTCGGCCCGGGCGACTTCGCCCGCTACAGCGGCGCCGTGCCGCACGTCTACGAGGCGCTCGACGGGGAGGCGGCGGGCACGCTGCTGATGCTCACATGATCCCCCGGTCCGCCCGCCTCGCCGACATCGTGGGCTTCGGCATCGACGCCGTCGCCGCCGCGATCGAGGCGCCGGGGACGCTGCGGCTGGAGAACCTGGACACCGACCTGCCGCTGCCGCCCGGGGCGGTCCGGGTGACCCGCGAGGCGCTCGACGACCCCGCCTCGAACTCCTGGCTGCCGTTCACCGGCGACCTGGGGTTGCGCGCCGCGATCTCCGACCACACGTTCGCCCGCCACGGCCGCCGCTACGACCCGGAGCGCGAGATCGCCGTCACCTGCGGCGGCACCGAGGCCGTGCTGGACATCCTGCTGGCCACGCTGGACCCCGGCGACGAGGTCGTGCTCACCGACCCGATCTACGCCGGCCTGGTCAACCGGGTGCGGCTGGCCGGCGGCGTCCCGGCGTTCGCGCCGCTGGCCGTCGCCGGCGGCGAGTGGCGCCTGGACCGCGACGCGCTCGCCGCGGCGGTCACCGACCGCACCGTCGCGCTGCTGATGATGAGCCCGTCGATGCCCAGCGGCTGCGTGCTCGACCGCGCCGACTGGGAGGCCGTCGCCGCATTGTGCGAGCGCCACGACCTCTTCCTGCTCTACGACGCGGCGATGGAGGCCCTGCTGTTCGACGGCCGCGAGCTCGTCTCGCCGCTGTCGGTCGACGGCCTCGCCGACCGCACGGTGATCGCCGGCTCGATGTCCAAGGAGCACCGGATGATCGGCTGGCGCGTCGGCTGGATCGCCGGCCCCGAGCCCGTCGTGCGCGACGCCGGCTGGGTGCACGTCTACAACACCACGACCCCCGTGTCCGTGGCCCGCCGCGCCGCCGAGGCCGTGCTGCGCGGGCCGCAGGAGCACGTCGCCCGGGCCACCGCGGAGCTCCAGCGCCGGCGCGACGCCGTCCTCGCCGCCCTGCCGGGCTGGCCGCTGATCTCCCCCGGTGGCGGCTGGTCGCTGCTGCTCGACGTCGCGGCGCTCGGCGCCACGCCCCCGGACGCCTCGCGGATCATGCTCGCGGAGGCCGGGATCGCCGCCACCGCCATGACCGGCTGGGGCGGCGCGGTGGCCGCGCGGCACGTGCGCTTCGTGTTCAGCGCCGAGCCGGTGGAGCGGCTCGCGGAGCTCGCGCGGCTGCACCAGACCTCATTGGTCTGAGCGCCATCCCCGGTGACCTGATAGACGTGGGCCCATGAGCGTGGACGTCGTCGTCGCCGTGCCGGCCTTCCTCGACATGACCTTCGTGGGTCTCGAGGGCCTGCCCGGGCTCGGCGAGGAGCGCTTCGCCGGCGACCTCGTGCGCTCCCCGGGCGGCGGCGCGATCACCGCGATCGGGGCCGCCCGCCTGGGTCTGTCGACCGCCCTGGCCGCGCCGCTGGGCGGCGACCCGGCCGGCGACGTGGTCCGCGGGGTGATGGACGAGGAGGGCGTGCAGGTCGTCGGCCCGACCTGCCCGCGCACGCCGATCACCATGGTCATGCCGATCGAGGGCGAGCGGGCGATGGTCACCTACGACCCGGGCGTGCGCGCCCGCGCGGCCGACATCGCCGCGCTGGCCCCGCGCGCCGTGGTCACCGGGCTCAGCCAGCTCGACGTGGTGCCCGCCGGCGCCCGCGCCTACGTGACCGTGGGCGACGACGACGCCCGTGCGTTCGCCGGCCGCCTGCCCGGCCAGGCGGCCCGGGCCACCGGCCTGCAGATCGACCAGCGCGAGGCGCTCGTGCTCACCGGCGCCGGGACGCCGCAGGAGGCGGCGGCGATGATCGGGGCGCGGGTGCCCGCGGTGACCGTCTCGCTCAACGGCGGCGGCGCGACCGCGGTGGTGGACGGCGAGGCGCTGGAGGTCCCGGGCTACGAGATCGGCCACGCGGTCGACTCCACCGGCTCCAGCGACCTGTTCGTCGCCGCCTGGGCGTGGGGCGACGCGATCGGCATGCCGGTCGCCGACACCCTGCGCTGGGCCGAGCTCTACGCCGCGCTCTCGGTCCGCGTGCCGACCGGCGCGGCCGGCGCCACGCCGCTGGGCGAGCTGATGGAGGAGGGCGCCCGCCGCGGCCTCCCCGCCCCGCCGGCGCGCTCGGCCTGACGGCGCACGGCCAGCCGCAGGCCGACCGTCAGCCCGACGATCGTGGCCAGGCTCCACCAGACGCCCTGGCCGAGCTGGGTGGCGATCGGGCCCGGGCAGGCGTCGGCCACCGCCCAGCCGGCGCCGAACAGCAGCGCGCCGACCACGTGCGGGCGGGCCGGCCTGACCGCGGTCCAGCGCACGGGCTCACCGGTGAGCAGCGCGCGGGCGCGCCGGGCGCGCAGCAGCCGCAACCCTGCGAACGCGGTGACCACCGCGCCGGCGAAGAAGAGGTACAGGTAGGCGCTGCGGAACAACAGTCCGTCCCGAAGTACGACCGGGCTGGTGAGCCCCGTCCAGCACAGCGTGACGCCGAAGACGACGCCGACCAGCGCGGCGGCCGCCCGCGAGCGCATCAGATGACCGCCTCGATCAGGAAGCTCACGCCGATCGCGGTGGCGAAGAACGTCGCCGTGGCGACCAGGCTGGCCGGCGAGAGCTGCGCGTTGCCGCTCAGCCCGTTGCCCGACGTGCAGCCACCGGCGGTCTTCGCGCCGTAGCCGATCAGCACGCCGGCGCCGGCCAGGATCGGCGCGATCAGCCAGCGCGCGTTGCCGTGGAAGGTCGCGGTCAGCCAGCCGTAGCCGTGGAAGTCCGGCCCGCCGGCCACCAGCGTGAACCCGACCGCGCCGATCAGCAGGCCGACGAGCAGCCAGCCGCGCGTGCCGAAGGCCAGGCTGCGCCGCGACAGCCGCTCCACCACGTCCGACCAGGCGCCGGTGACGCCGAGCCGCTCGTTGAGCAGCCAGCGCAGCGCGACCACACACAGGCCCAGGACGGGCCCGCCGACGAACCACGGGAGCTGCTGGTGCAGCATCCCAACCAGGATAGGCGATCGGATTTCAGGTGAAGAGCCCGGACACGTCCAGCTCCGCGGCGCGCACGTTCTCCGCCACCTGCTCGGGCGTGGTGGCGCCGAACAGCACCGTGGCCACGCCGGGGCGCGTATACGCGAACGCCATCGCCAGCGCGGCCGGCGTCGTGCCGCGCTCCTGCGCCAGCTCGTGGAGGCGCTCGGCCACGCGCCGCGCGTCGGCGAAACGCGGGTCGGCGATCTCCTCGCTCATGCGTCCCGATCCGCCGTGCGCGTACTTGCCGGACAGGATCCCGCCGGCCAGCACGAACGAGGCGACCACGCTCGCGCCGCACGCCGCCAGCGCCGCCTGCATGTCGTCGTCCTCCACCGGCGAGCGCTGCGCGAGGCTGTAGGGCAGCTGCGCGGCGCACGGCGCGGGGACGCCCTGCTCGCGGGCGATCCGGCCGGCCGCGGCGATCCGGTCGGCCGGCCAGTTGACGATCCCCCAGGCGCGGACCTTGCCGGCCCGCAGCAGCCCGCCGGCCGCGTCGACCACCTGGTCCAGCGGCAAGTCGGCCGGCGGTGGGTCGGCGTAGACGAAGTCGACGTGGTCGAGCCCGGTGCGCTGCAGCGAGGCGTCGAGCTCCTGCGCAGCCGTCTGCCCGGGCCAGAACTCCCACCACAGCTTCTCGGCGATCGTCACCTCCGCGCGCGGCCAGCCGGAGCGGCGGAAGACCTCGCCGAACACCACCTCGGAGTAGCCGGTGGGGATCGGCGCGCGGCCGGTGAGGTCGTTGTAGCGGGCGATCTCGAGGAAATCGACGCCGTGCTCGCGCGCCGCGTTCAGCACCGCCACGGCCTGCTGGCGCGGGATCCGCTCGTATGTGCGCCAGGAGCCGAGCGCGAACGCGGAGACCTCGAGCCCGGACTCGCCCAGCCGGCGCCGCTCGACGGTCAACCGCGCGCCCGCGGGTAGCGGGTAAGGCCGTCGTCGGGCACGGTCTCCCAGTCCGGGGCCGACTCGAGCCATTGGCGGTAGGAGGGGCGCACGCCCGGGTCGGCGTCCAGCGTGCCCATGCGCACGCCGACCGGCAGCTCGCCGCCGCCGGAGAACAGCGCGCTGCCGCACAGCGAGCAGAACGACTTCGGGAAGCCGTCCTCCGGCGCCCACGTGCGGACCGCCTCCTCGCCGGCGGTGATCCGGAAGTGCTCGGATGCGACCCGGGCGTTGATCGACCACGCCGTCCCCGTGCGCCGCTGGCAGCGGTGGCAGTGGCAGTAGCCGGCGCTCTCGAACCGCGCGGTGACCTCGTAGCGCACGGCCCCGCAGGCGCAGCCGCCGGTGATCGGCTCCATCACGCCACCCCCGCCCGCAGCGCGCCGGCCACGTCGCGCGCGAACAGCTCGAGCGTCCGCCGGTCCAGCGGGGGGCGGGCCTGCATCAGGAAGTCGCCGGCGCCCTGCTCGCGCGCCACCTCGCACCGCTCGGCGCACTGCTCGGGCGTGCCCACGATCATCCCCTCCCGCAGTCGCTCGGGCGCCACGCCGCGGGTCGCGGCCAGCGCGCGCAGGTTGTCCTCGGCCTCGGCCTCGGTCTCGCCCAGCACGGCCCGGAACACCACCTGCTTGCGGATGTCCTCGGGGTCGCGCCCGACGTCGGCGCAGTGGCGGGCCAGCACGTCGAGCTTGTGGGCGTACGTCTCGCGGTCGGCCAGGAACGTGTTCCAGCCGTCGGCGTGCTCGGCCACGATGCGCAGGGTGCGCCGCTCACCCGAGCCGCCGATCCACAGCGGCAAGCGCTCTTGCAGCGGCTTCGGCTCGGCCATCGCGTCCGTGAGCTGGAAGTGCCGGCCGGAGAAGTTGGCGCGCTCCTGCGTCCACAGCGCGCGCAGGACGTGGCAGGCCTCGTCGAGCATGTCCATCCGCACGCCGATGCGCGGGAACGGGATGCCGTACTGGCCGTGCTCGAGCTCATACCAGGCGGCGCCGACGCCGAGCTCCAGCCGGCCGCCGGAGACGTGGTCGATGGTGGCCGCCATCTTGGCCAGCACGGCCGGATGGCGGTAGGTCACGCCGAGGACGATGACGCCGCACCGCAGCCGCTCGGTGTGCGCCGCCATCGCCGCCAAGAGGGTCAGCCCCTCGAAGCACGGGCCGGTCGGATCGGCCTGGATGGGCATGAAGTGGTCGAACACCGAGGCCCAGTCGAGCCCGGCCGCCTCGGCGGCGCGCCAGAGCTCCAGGTAGGCCGGGAAGTCGCTGTACTGCTGCCCCGAGTGGATCCCGAAGCGCAGCTCGCCCGCGTGGATCTGCACGCGCGCAGACTATCGGTGGGGTACGCCCCACCACCGATCGGGTAGTGGCCCTCGTGTCCCGGCTCGCGCGAGCCGATAACGTGCGTCACAGGCTCATGCTCAATGCTCGCATCGACATCACGCAGGGCCTCGACGGCGAGCCGGTCGTGCTGGCCTGCTTCGATCTCGGCGCCGAGGAGCTCGCCGCGTCCGCCCAGGCCGTGCGCGCCACGGTCGCCGAGCGGTTCCGCACCGCGAGCATGTCCACCGACGACGTGCTCGAGCTGCGCGAGCTGACCGCGCTGACGGACGAGCTGGCCGAGTTCGCGCGCGAGCCCGGGATGCGCTCGGTCGTCATGCGCCCCGCGCGGCTGTCGGCCTGGCGGGACGCCCTGGCGCACTTCGTGGAGAGCCGCGACGACGCCGAGTGGACGCGCTCCGACGACCGCGAGGCGCTGCCCGCGGCCCGCGGCCTGCTGTGGCCGCTCGAGGACCTCTGCGCCGAGGCGATGCGCGCCGCGCTCAGCCCGCCGGCGCCGAAGGCCTGCTGAGGCTCCTCAATTCGCTCACTGCGGCGCGTGCCGCCTGCAGCATCCAGCCGCCGTCGGAGCCGACGGCGATCATCCGGAAGCCGTCGTCGATCGCGTGCTGCGCGTCGGCGGTGGAGGCCAGGAAGATGCCCGCGGCCTTGCCCGCGGCGTCGGCGGCGGCGACGACGCGCTCGATCGCGGCGCGGAAGCGGGGGTCGTCGAACCGGCGGTAGATGCCCATCGAGTGCGAGAGGTCGCTCGGGCCGACGAAGACGACGTCGATGCCGTCGATGGCCGCGATCCCCTCGACGGCCTCGACCGCCTCGGGGGACTCGATCTGGGCGATGCCGAGCGTGCGCTCGGCCGCGTGACGGATGGCCTCGGGGTCGGTGCCGAAGCGGGCGCCGCGGGGGAACAGCGCCACGCCGCGGCTGCCCGCCGGGCCGTAGTGGAGCGCGCCGGCCCAGGCCTCGGCCTGGGCGACGGAGTTGATCTGCGGGCACATCAGGCCCTCGACGCCGAGGTCGAGCGCCCGCGCGGCGCGCGAGCGGTGGTCGTTCTCCACCCGGGCGAGCACGTGCACGCCCGCGGCGGCCGCGCCGAGCGCCTGCGGCAGCAGCTGCGCCTCGTGCCCGCCGCCGTGCTCGAGGTCGACGAGCAGCCAGTCCCAGCCCGCGAGCCCGAGCGCCTCTGCCGCCAGCGGGCTGCCCAGCGTGAGGAAGCTGCCGAACAGGGTCTCGCCGGCGGCGAGGCGGGCCTTCATGGGCGTCTGGGGCATCCCGGAAACCTAAAGGGGTCAGTCCCCTTTAAGCCGCGCGGACGTTAAAAGGGGTCTGACCCCTTTGACTACGCGGTGGCCGGGAGCGGGGTCCGGGCGAGCTTGGCCAGCGGCGCCATCGTGAGCTGCTGGAGCCAGGCGGGCGGGAACGGGCCGCGGACCTCGCGGCGGAAGCGGCGGGTGAACTGGGCCAGCGCGAGCGGGCGGGGCATGCCGCTGCGCAGCGTCCGGCCCTCCTCGGCGAGGCGCACAGCGGTCTCGAGCAGCTGCTCCATCTGGAGCGCCGGCCGGACCTCGACCTGCGCGCGCGTGACCTGGCCGCTCGCGTTGGCGAACTTGTGGGCGGCGCCGGGCGGGACGGTGACGACGTCGCCGGGGCCGGCCTCGATGGTCTTGCGGCCGAGCTTGAAGCGCATCCGCCCCTCGACCACGCGGAACGTCTCGGTCTGCTGCGGGTGGACGTGGAGGCCGGGAACACGGCCGTCGGGCGTGAGCTCGAGGTCGAACGCGAGCAGCTCGCCGTCCGTGTCGGCGGCGGTGCGGGTGAAGGTGATCGTCTCGCCGGAGACGGGGTTCTGGAGGATCTGTCCGGTGTGGGCCATGGCGGGGACTCTCCCGGGCGGCGGCCCGCACGTCGTCGGCCTCTGTGGCGATCTTCGCTGATCCGGTCGGATGGTCTTGCGTCGTCACTCAGGAGGACGCGCGGTCCTCCAAGAGGCGCACCAGGGTCGGCTCGTCGGATGACGGGTCCTGCTCGGCGAGCCAGCGGCGGGCGGCACGGCGGCCGCCGAGCGCGCGCAGCCCGCGCTCGCCGTGCTCGGCCAGGAAGTCGGCCAGCGCGCCGGCCCGGCGGGCGGCCGTGCGGCGGACGGAGAGGTCGAGGCCGGCGCGGTGCGCGGCCAGCGCGTCGGCCAGCTCGGCGATGCCGGCGACCGGCGCGACCGCGGAGACGGCGAGCACCGGCGTGCCCTTCGCGCCGAGGGCGGCGAGCGCGGCGGCCAGGTCGTGCTCGGCCCGGCGGGCGGCGGCGCCGAGGTCCGCCTTGGTGACGACCAGCACGTCGGGGATCTCCATGATCCCGGCCTTCAGGAACTGCAGCGCGTCGCCCGAGCCGGGCTGGACGACGACCGCCACGGTGTCCGCCGCCTCGGCCACGTCGGTCTCCGACTGCCCGACCCCGACGGTCTCGATCACCACGAGGTCGAACGCGCCCGCCAGCGCCTGCGCCGCCGCCCGGGTCGCCGGCGCGAGCCCGCCGAGCCGCTCCCCGGCGGCCATCGAGCGGATGAACACGTCGCGGTCGGCCGGGTCGTGCTCGATCCGCGCGCGGTCGCCCAGCAGCGCGCCGCCGGAGCGCTTGGACGACGGGTCGACGGCCAGCACGGCCACGCTCTGGCCGCGGGTGCGCCATTCGCGCAGCAGCGCGGAGAGCAGCGTCGACTTGCCCGAGCCCGGCGGGCCGGTGACGCCGATGACGTGGCCGGCGCCCTCGCCCGCCCGCGCCACCAGCGCGGCCGCCTCGGCGCGCCGCGTGCGGTTCTCCAGCAGGTTCAGCGCGGCGGGCGCGGCCGCGCGGTCGCCGGCGCGCAGCCGCGCGCCGAGCTCCTCGGCGCCGGTCACGCCGCCGTGGAGACGCCGTTGCGCTGGGCCACCAGCGCCACGATGTCCCGCATGATCCGGTCGAGCTCGAAGTCCTTGGGCGTGTAGACCGCGGCGACGCCGGCCCGCTCCAAGAAGGCCACGTCGGCCTCGGGAATGATGCCGCCGGCCACCACGGGGATGTCCGCGCCGTCCAGCGCGGCGATCACGTCGGGCACGAGCTCCTTGTGCGAGCCGCTGAGGATCGACAGGCCGATCACGTGGACGCCCTCGTCGATCGCGGAGCGGGCGATCTGCGCGGGGGTGAGCCGGATGCCCTCGTAGACGACGTCCATGCCGGCGTCGCGGGCGCGGACCGCGATCTGCTCGGCGCCGTTGGAGTGGCCGTCGAGCCCGGGCTTGCCCACGAGGATCTTCAGCGTGCGCCCGAGCGCCTCGCTGACCCGCGCGACCTCGTCGCGCAGCGCCTCGTCGGCGGCGGGCGAGGCCGCCTCGCCGACGCCGGTGGGCGCCCGGTAGGAGCCGAACACGTCGCGCAGCGCGGCCGCCCACTCGCCGGTGGTCACGCGCGCCCGGGCGGCGGCCAGGGTGGCGGGCATGACGTTCTCGCCGGTCGCGGCGACGCGCTTGAGCTCGTCGAGCACCTGCGTCACGTCGCCGCGCTCGGCCCGCCACCGCTCTATGGCCTCCCGCGCCTCGTTCTCGACGCCGGGGTCGACCACGAGGATCCCGCCGTCCTGGGTGAGCGGCGACGGCTCGGTCTCCTTGAAGCGGTTGACGCCCACCAGCACCTGCTCGCCGGACTCGATGCGCGCGAGCCGCTCGCGGTGCGACTCCACCAGCGCGGCCTTCATGTAGGCCACGGCCTCGACCGCGCCGCCGCGCTCCTCGACGCGCGCCATCTCTCCTCTGGCCCCGGCCAGCAGCTCGTCCACGAGGCCGTCCATCACCTTGGAGCCCTCGAAGATGTCGGGGTACTCGAGCAGGTCGGTCTCGTAGGCCAGCACCTGCTGGATGCGCAGCGACCACTGCTGGTCCCACGGCCGCGGCAGCCCGAGCGCCTCGTTCCAGGCGGGGAGTTGGACCGCGCGGGCGCGCGCGCCGCGGCCCAGGGTGACCGCGAGCGCCTCGAGCACGATCCGCTGCACGTTGTTCTCCGGCTGGGACTCGGTCAGCCCGAGGCTGTTGACCTGCACGCCGTAGCGGAAGCGGCGGTGGCGCTCGTCCTGCACGCCGTAGCGGTCGCGGCCGAGCTCGTCCCACAGCGCGGCCATCGCCCGCAGCTTCGCGTGCTCCTCCACGAACCGCACGCCCGCGTTGACGAAGAAGCTGATGCGCCCGAACACCGCCCCCATGCGGTCCTCCGGCACCCGCTCGCGCACCGCGTCGAGGATGGCGATCGCCGTGGCCATGCTGTACGCGATCTCCTGCACCGGCGTCGCCCCCGCCTCCTGCAGGTGATAGGAGCACACGTTGACCGGGTTCCACTTCGGCACGTGCTCGACCGTGTAGGCCACCATGTCGGCGATCAGCCGCAGCGACGGCCCGGGCGGGAACGCGTACGTCCCGCGCGACAGGTACTCCTTGATGATGTCGTTCTGCGTGGTGCCCTGGAGCCGATCCTCGGCGATCCCCTGCTCCTCGGCCGCGACGATGTAGAGCGCGAGCAGCCAGGCCGCGGTCGCGTTGATCGTCATCGACGTGTTCATCTCGCCGAGCGGGATGCCGTCCAGCAGCGTCCGCATGTCGCCCCTGTGGCTCACCGGCACCCCGACCTTGCCGACCTCGCCCCGGGCCAGCGCGTCGTCGGGGTCATAACCCGTCTGCGTGGGCAGGTCGAAGGCGACCTAGAGCCCGGTCTGGCCCTTCGCCAGGTTGCGGCGGTACAGCTCGTTCGACTTCGCCGCGGTCGAGTGCCCCGCGTAGGTGCGCATCATCCACGGCCGATCGCGCTCCGGCAGCCGATGCTCCATGGCGAGAGAGTATTGACTCGCCAGTCAACGGCAAGCCGCTTCACCCGGCGACGCGACCAAGTCGCTTGCAGCGCGATCCGCCGGATGAGAGAGTCGCGCCCGCGCCGTGAGCAGATTCCGGGGACAGTGGGGGACGTACTGGCCGTTCTGGGGCTTTGCGCTGATCGGGATCGCGCTGGCCGCGTGGGAGGGCTTCTCCTACCACAACAAGACCGCGGGGACGGTCGTGCTCGCCCGGGTCGACGCCTGCCAGATCAGCCA